>JAFLTD010000139.1 GCA_022510625.1 Lachnospiraceae bacterium | reverse complement strand
CTGATTCCAAGGCTGCTCTGGCTTCTGCGCCATATTTGATTTCCTTTGCCATGATGATGTCCTCCTAAATGATTGCTTTTTATAGAAAAAGTTACTTGATGATCGCCAGGATGTCGCTCTGTCTCACGATGATATATTCATCCTCGTCCAGCTTCACTTCCGTTCCGGCATATTTGGAATAGATGACCTGGTCGCCCTTCTTGACTTCCATCTTGATCTCCTTGCCGTCCACTACGCCGCCGGGACCTACCGCGATGACTTCCGCCTGCTGCGGTTTCTCTTTGCTCTGTCCGGGAAGTACGATGCCGGATTTGGTTGTCTCTTCAGCCTCTAACTGCTTCAATACGACTCTGTCTCCAAGTGGTGCTAACTTCATGATAAATGCCTCCTTATATTGTGAATTCTTTGTTTCTTTCATATTATTAGCACTCTTTTACTTCGAGTGCTAATCGCTATGACATATATTATCTTCATATGCAGATGTTTGCAAACTGATATATCTTTATTTTTATAGTATTTACTCCTGTTTTCTCTTTATAACTCATGTTTTCTTTATTTTTCTTGATTTCATCCATAAAAAGGGATTTAATATTTATTTTATAATTTGCTCCGGCATAAGAAAAGGACAGCCTTTTCACCGCTATCCTTTGTCTTCTTCGTTTATTTCTTTACATATATTATATCGTATAAACTCACGAGCCGTGCTTACAGCGACTTCTTGCCATGCTCGAGCCGCTCTCTGTATCCCGGCGCGTTCTTGATCTCAAACTTGTTGTTGAACATCTCGTACTCCGCATCCGCGAGCTTATCTTCAAGCACTTCCTCCACGTTGGTCTTATGGACATAACCGCAGGCCACGGAAGGCGCCAGAATGTCATCCTCGTAGTTCTGGCAGGCATCCTGCACCGTCTGACAGTACCGCTCTGCCTCCCCGTCGTCCGCCAGGGGAATCAGCACGATGAACACGTCGCCGTCTATTCTGCCGATCACATAGTCCGGCTTCGCATTGTCTTTGAGGATACCCGCGATGGTCTTGATCAGCCTGTCGCTCTCCACGTCCCCGTAATTGTCGTTGACGTACTTCCAATCGTTGATGTTCACGTTGATGACCGCCACCGGAACGACCTCTGCGCGGTCGATGACCTGCATGCGCTCCTCGAAGTAATGCTTATGATATACGCCTGTCAGCGCGTCTTCTTTCTCTCCCTTTGCCGTCTGAATATGCTGCACGCCGACCTTTTCTTCCAATTCATCCATATATATGGAAGATTCCCTGTGCAGATAGGCTTCCTCGCCCCACTGGGAAAGCATGCCCGCAAAGCCGTCCAGAAGCTGATCGACGGCATGCTTCTTCTCTTCCGGCACCTTGTCCGTCTCCGCGTACAGATGCGCGATCGTCCTGCCGTAGACTCTCACCTTACGCCCCGGATCGGCTACCACATCCGGCGTGAATCTCGCGAATCCGCCGACCGACACGATCTTCTCACCATGCCGCTCCGTGATAAGGAGCGCCACACCGGTCACGGAATAAAAAGCCTTGCAGTAGTCCGTCAGCGTGTCGATGGCATACAAATTATCCAGCGCATAGTTTCTGATATTTTCCTTGATTCTCTTCTCAAAGGGAATTGCCTTGTAATCCATATCCTGTAACCTCTCCTGTCACTGATTTCCCTGATTTTTCAAAAGCTCATAGAATTCTTCCTTGGGCATAGGCTTCGCATAATAATATCCCTGCACCTGATCGCAGCCGATGCTCTGTAACAGATCCACCTGCTCTTTGGTCTCCACACCCTCCGCCAGGAGTCCCAATCCCAGCTTATTCGCCATGGCGACTACTTGCTCCAGTATCAGCTTTCCTTTGCCCGACACCATCATACTCTCCATAAAACGCTTGTCTAATTTAATCACATCAAAAGGTGTCTCCAGAAGGATATTCAGTGAAGAGTAACCGCTTCCGAAATCGTCCATCAAAAGCGTGTAGCCCTCGTCTTTTAACTGGAACGCCTTGCTGCTTACCGCCTGGTCGTCTATCGACTCCGTGATCTCCAATTCCAGCATACCTTTCGGAATAGCCGTATTCTTGATCAGGTCGGAGAGCACCTTGATACACTCATTGTCCCGCAGGTGAACCCTCGACACATTGACCGAGATGGGGCACGGTTCAATACCGTCGTTCTCGCACTGCTTGATGAACCTGCACGCCTCTCCCCATATGTAGTAATCGACTTCCCTGATAAAGCCGTTGTCCTCAATGACCGGTATGAACTGATCCGGGAAGATCATCCCGCGTTCCGGATGCCGCCATCTCACAAGGGCCTCCGCGCCGATGATCTCATTCTTGGCGATGCTGTACTTGGGCTGCAGATACATCATGAACTGCCGCTCCGTGATCGCCGCCTGCATATTTTCCTCTATAAACTTCCTGTTGTAGAGAGATTCCTTGAACTGCTCCTTGTAGAACAGAATATTGCTCACCGCGTTCTGCTTGGCAGCCTTGCGCGCCATGGCCGCACGGTCTTCCATTTGCCGAAGCTCCATCTGCCTGTCTTCTACCGTATAGACACCGTAGGTCATCTGAAGCTTAACACTCTTGTAATTGCTGATTCTCGCATTCAGCCTCTGGATAAATCCTACCAGCTCTTCCTCCGCGCTATACTCCGTCACCACCATGAATACGTCGCTGCGCAGATTAATGTAAAACTGCCGCTCTTTACATACTTCTTCGAGCTGGCTCTTGATGAAATCCAGAATCTCGTCACCGATTCTCTCACCGTACAGA
Source organism: Lachnospiraceae bacterium (assembly GCA_022510625.1). Classification (GTDB taxonomy): domain Bacteria; phylum Bacillota; class Clostridia; order Lachnospirales; family Lachnospiraceae; genus UBA3282. The sequence continues at coordinate 3,656 of JAFLTD010000139.1, read as the reverse complement.
TCGTTTACGATCTTGAACTGACGGATATCAAACTGTATGAACCCGACATTGTGCTTCGCGGAGAACAGAAGATTGTTGACATTCTTCCTGAACCTCCGGAATTTTCTCAGGCTGGCGAGCACGGTCTGCATCTCATCGCTCTCCTGCATGTCTGCCAGATCAAGAGTGCCGTCCACCATATCCCCGAGCCGATCTGCCAGCAGATCTTCCAAGATATCAATGGTAATCGAGGTCACGTTGGGACAGATCTTGGACAGCATCCCTGCTTCACGCATTGCTGCCACGTCGTCCGGATTCGACATATCTTTGCCCAAAATATCCCGACAATTGATCGCGCCGTTCATCTTGTCCGCAAACCGCCGCATAAACTCGTTGACCTTCCTGCTGCTGATGACTCTGTCCTCTTTGTCCTGTGCATCGTAGAACCCATACACCATGCCCAAAATCATCACTGCGGATGTAACACAGCTGCACACTCCGCCCTGCTGCATGCCGCTGCCGAAGCCGGTGCTGATTTTAAGTGCCGTCTTTATATCCAAACCGATATCATCCGCAAATGCTCCCATGATCGCCTGAGAGCAATAAAAGCGCTGACGTATAAGTTGTTCCGCCTTCTCTTTATGTGTCATATCCTTACCTCATTTTCCCCGGAAGAATATCTTTTCCCTTTGTACTATTTTAACAAATAACCGTGGGAATGTGAAGATAAAAACCTGTTTTCTTTCTTCTATTCTCCTATGTTTACACATATGAAATTTGTTTTAAGAATAAACAATGCGGATAAGCTGTCAATATGCACAATACAACATTTCGTATCTCGCATCCGATACAATCCGCACACCCCACCATATCTGTTATATGTATTTAGAATATACTTTAAATTCATGCAATTATTTTTACACCGATCATGTCTGTTTTATCTTGCATCTGCTTTATGATTCATGTTATAAACAGACATGTAAACATCATCATATTGAAGCCTTTAGATAATATCAGCTCTGATCACTTCTGATTTATTTCTTATTATCAGTACTCTATTGGCTCATCTACGAATCAAATCTGAAGAAAGGACATGTCTATGAACAAATCTTTTAACGCCGCCTCCGGCCCTCTCACTATCCCTATGACCAACGATTACCTTTTTCGTGCACTGTTACAACAGAATAATAAGGTATTAAAAGGGTTGATCGGCGCTCTGCTGCATCTATCCCTGAACGAAATCATTTCCGTGGAAATCACTAATCCGGTCGAACTGGGCAAATCCATTGATGCAAAAGACTTCTTTCTGGATATCAAGGTTCTCCTTAACAATGACACGATCATCAATTTGGAAATGCGGGTCGTCAACGAACACAACTGGCCGGAACGATCATTAAGCTACCTGTGCCGCTCCTTTGATGGTTTGAACAAGGGAGACAACTATCTGGAAGTTAAACCGGTCATCCAGATCAGTCTTCTGGACTTCACGCTGTTTCCGGATCATCCGGAGTTTTATGCTACACATCAATTGTTAAACGTTAAAAATTATATTAAATATAGTGACAAGCTATGCCTTCATGTGTTAGACTTAACACGTACAGACCTTGCAACTGAGGAGGACACGCTCTACCAGATTGATTACTGGGCTTCCCTCTTCAAAGCCACCACATGGGAGGAATTAAAAATGTTAGCAGAAAAGAACGAATCCATTGCGGAAGCAACAGAGACAATATACAAGCTCACTGAGGAAGAAAAGATACGCTTGCAGTGTGAGGCGAGGGAAGATTATTACCGCAGGCAGAAAGATGTACAACTGCAACTGGAATGGGCCAGAGAGAGTCAGCGGGATGCCGAGATACTGAAAGAGCGTTTGGAACAACAAATGAAGGATGCTCTACAACAGGTTGAATTACAGGTGCAAGAATTGACGAAACAGGTGACACATTTGACCGCAGAGTTAGAAGAATTACGTGCAAAACAGACTGAATAATGAAGCAACATATTAATATTCATTTAAGTAACAAAGCCCGCTTCCGTGCATCATGCAAAGAAACGGGCTTAAATTATTAATGTCTTGTCGATTGCGCAGGTCTTGCGACCGATTGTCTGCAATCTTACTTGTAGTTGACGATCTTACCGAAGTCAGCCTTAAGAGATGCACCGCCTACCAGACCGCCGTCGATGTCGGGCTGTCCGAACAGCTCAGCAGCATTTCCTGCGTTTACGGAACCGCCGTACTGGATACGAACTGCATCTGCGGTAGCTGCATCATAGATTTCTGCGATACAGTCACGGATGCCCTTACATACTTCCTGAGCCTGCTCTGTGGTAGCTGTCTTACCTGTACCGATTGCCCAGATAGGCTCATATGCGATAACCATGCCCTTAACCTGATCTGCCGTAACACCTGTCAGGTCGGACTTGATCTGCAATCTGATCCAATCCATGGTAACGCCCATCTCTCTCTGCTCCAAGGACTCGCCGCAGCAAAGAATCGGAATAAGGCCAGCCTCAAGGGCCTTCTTAACCTTCTTGTTCAGAAGCTCGTCGTCCTCTTTGAAATAGTCACGTCTCTCGGAGTGTCCGATGATAACATACTTAGCGCCCGCATCTTTGATCATAGCTGCGGAGATTTCGCCTGTGTATGCACCCTTCTCCTCGAAGTACATATTCTCTGCACCTACTTCTACGTTGGTGCCTTTAACAGCCTCTACGACCGGTACGATGTCGATTGCGGGTACGCAGTATACTACGTCCACATCATCGGATTTTACCAGATCTTTTAACTCATCACATAATTTCACTGCCTCGCTGGGAGTCATGTTCATCTTCCAGTTGCCGGCTACGATTTTCTTTCTTGCCATTTTATTTTCTCCTTGATTTATATTTCTCTATGCCTTTTTACTTGTCATCCGCAGCAACAACGCCGGGAAGCTCCTTGCCCTCCAAGAACTCTAAGGAAGCGCCGCCGCCTGTGGAGATGTGGCTCATCTTATCAGCGAATCCAAGCTGATTAACTGCTGCCGCACTGTCGCCGCCGCCGATGATCGTTGTTGCGGAAGTCTCAGCCAGAGATTTCGCTACAGCGATCGTACCTTTTGCAAGGATCGGATTCTCGAATACGCCCATCGGTCCGTTCCACACTACGGTCTTAGCGGACTTAACGGCATCAGCATACATCTCAGCCGTCTTAGTACCGATATCAAGACCTTCTTTGCCTGCAGGAATCTTGTCAGCATCTACCACTTCAACTGAAATCTCAGCATCGATAGGATTCGGGAAACCGTCAGCGATCGTTGTATCGATAGGAAGAAGCAGCTTCTTGCCAAGCTTCTGTGCCTTATCCATCATTTCCTTACAGTAGTCGAGCTTCTCATCGTCCACTAAGGAGTTACCGATCTCATAACCCTGTGCTTTCAAGAATGTAAACGCCATACCGCCGCCGATGATCAGTGTGTCGCACTTCTCCAACAGGTTGTTGATAACATTAAGCTTGTCGGCAACTTTAGCACCGCCGAGGATAGCTACGAAAGGTCTTACCGGATTCTCAACCGCATTGCCGAGGAAGTCGATCTCCTTCTGCATCAAGTAACCAACCGCACACTCGCCGCCCTTAGCGCGCACAACATCTGTCACGCCTGCAACGGAAGCATGTGCTCTGTGGGAAGAACCGAATG
>JAFLTD010000138.1 GCA_022510625.1 Lachnospiraceae bacterium | reverse complement strand
CAGAGGTGGAGGTGACGAGATCATTGTCTAGGAATTTGTATAAATCGTATTGGGTCGAAATAGCTACCGATGATAAAGTCATTATTGACAGCAATTTGCGGCTTGAGAAGAGAATAGAGGAGCATGAGACGCTCAGACGGCACAGAGCGGATGCACCGATAGGCTACGGCGATCCGGAGGTCGACTCCGAGGAGGGAGAGCCGGAATTTGTGGGCGGACTCGGCGGAGAGCAGGTCGATGCGCTGCTTGCCGACATGGATGACGGCTCGGAAGGCGGCATCATTAAAGGCGCTTCGCTGGAGGAGCAGGGGCCCGATCTTGCGGAGATCGAGGCACAGGCGCAGGCAATGCTTGACGATGCGCAGGCGCAGATCGACGAGATGATGGAGAATGCCAGACGTGAGATCGAGGAGGAGCGGCGGCGCACCCTGGAGGACGCAAACAAGCTGGGCTACGACGACGGTTATAAGAGGGGTCATGCCGAGGCGGATGAGCTGAAGCAGGCGTTGGAAGACGAGAAGCAGCAGCTTCGCGAGGAGTATGACCGGATGGTGGAGAATCTGGAACCGAAGTTCATCGACACCATCACGGAGATATACAGCCATATCTTCGGTGTTGAATTGTCCGGCAACAGAGACATTCTGGTGCATTTGATCGATGCTACCTTGAGACAGGTGGAGACCAGTAAGACTTATATCGTTCATGTCTCCAAGGACGACTATCCTTTTGTGAATATGCATAAACAGGAACTGACGGACGGCGCGACGGCCGGCAAAGGCATGGTTGAGATCATTGAGGATATCGCTCTTTCGCAGGGCGCGTGTCTGATTGAGACGGACGGCGGTATTTTTGACTGCGGCGTGGATACGCAGCTGCAGGAATTGACTAATAGATTACAGGTGTTATCATTTGAAAAGACCAATTATTGATTTTTATAAATACAGCAAAATAGCGGAAGGTACCTACTTTAAGCGCAAGGGACGCGTGGAGAACGTGGTGGGTCTGACGATCGAATCCGCAGGACCGGAAGCCAAGTTGGGTGACCTGTGCAGAATATATCCTGCGGACGAAGAGTATAAACCCATCATGGCGGAGGTGGTCGGTTTCAAGGATCGCAAGACTCTGCTGATGCCCTGTGATAAGACGGACGGTATCGGGCTTGGCTGTATCGTGGAGAACACAAGCGAACCGTTGTCCGTGCCCGTGAGTGATGATCTGTTGGGCAAGGTGCTGGACGGGCTCGGCAGGATTGACGGCGAATATATGCCCGGAACGCTCTACAGTGTAGAGGCTCCGCCGCCGGACGCCATGAGCAGGAAGATCATTGATGAAGTGCTTCCCCTGGGTGTCAAGGCAATCGACGGACTCATGACCGTAGGCAAGGGCCAGCGTATCGGCATCTTTGCAGGATCGGGTGTGGGTAAGTCCACGCTGATGGGTATGTTTGCCCGGAATACGAAAGCGGATATCAACGTCATAGCCCTGATCGGAGAGCGAGGCAGGGAAGTGCGTGAGTTTATAGAGAGAGATTTGGGCGAGGAGGGCATGAAGCGCTCGGTGGTGGTGGTTGCCACTTCCGACAAGGCCGCTCTGGAGAGAAATAAAGCCGCAAAGACGGCGACTGCTATTGCGGAGTATTTCAGAGATCAGGGCAAAGACGTGCTTCTTATGATGGACTCGCTTACACGTTTTTCCATGGCCCAGAGAGAAATAGGGCTTGCCAGCGGTGAACCGCCGGTATCCAGAGGATATCCCCCGAGTGTGTACTCGGAGATGCCGAAGCTCTTGGAGAGGGCAGGATGTGCCAGTGTGGGTTCCATTACGGGATTGTACACGGTCCTGGTGGACGGCGACGATATGAATGAGCCGATCACGGACACCGCCAGAAGTATACTGGACGGACATATCATGCTGAACCGCAGGCTTGCGCACCAGAACCATTATCCGGCGATTGATGTGTTGCAGAGCATTTCGCGTTGTATGTCACAGATCGTGGATAAAGAACACAAGAGCCTGGCAGGACAGCTTAAGAATGTGCTGGCGACTTACGGTGAGGCAGAGGATCTGATCAATATCGGCGCCTACAAGAGCGGCAGCAATCCCAAAATCGATTATGCCATTGAAAAGATAGATGCGGTGAATGCCTTTTTGATGCAGGACGTCGATGAAAAGTTTGACTATGAGCAGGCGGTCGATCTGATGAGGACGCTCTTTGCAGAGTAAGGGGTGTTTTTCATGGCGAAGTTTAGATACAGAATGCAGAGCATTTTGAATATCCAGTATCAGCTGGAGACGCAGGCCAAGATGGAACTTGGCAGGGCGCAGATGAAGCTGATGGAGGAGGAAGAGAAGCTGCAGACGCTGATTGACAGAAAGGAAGCCTATCTTGAAGAGGGCAGAAAAATGCGCAGCGATGCGGTGAATGTGGATGATCTGCGGGATAACAGAAATGCCGTGCTGATCATGGACGAACTGATAGAAGTGCAGAGAGGGCAGGTCGCGCTCGCGGAGAAAGAAGTGGAGGCGGCGAGGCTGAAACTGCAGGGAATCATGCAGGAACGTAAGATGCACGAGAAGCTGAAGGAGAAAGCTTTAGAGCAGTTCAGACGGGAGGAGAACGCCGCGGAAGGTAAGGCGGTGGACGAACTTACCAGTTACACATACGGGCAGCGCGAAAAAGGGGAGTAAGAATGGCAGAACAACTTTTAGGCGCCGAAGTGGACACAGAGGCGGAAAAAAAGAAATTAAAAGAAGAACGTCAAAAGATAAAGAACGAACAGAAAGCGCAGCGGAAGGAAGCGAAACAACGTGCCAAGGAGATTTCCAAGCAGGAGGCCGAGCTGGACGAGGATGGGAGCGGTATTTCCGTTGTTTTAGTAACGGCTGTTATTGTTATTATATGGCTTGCGATTCTCTGTCTGTTGATCAAGCTGGATGTGGGTGGCTTCGGTTCCGGTGTGCTGGCGCCTGTTTTGAAGGATGTCCCGGTGATCAACAAGATTCTGCCCGCCGATTCGGTGGTAACCACGGATGATGGGGAGGCCTACGGCGGCTATACCAGCCTGCGCGAGGCGGTGGATTATATCAGAGAACTGGAGTTGGAGCTGGAGATTGCCCAGTCTACCAGCAATACGGACTCTGCGGAACTGGCTGAGCTTCGTGCTGAGATTGCCAGACTGCAAACATTTGAGGATGCACAGGTCGAATTCGAGAGGATCAAGACGGAGTTCTATGAGGAAGTAGTGTACGCCGATAACGGACCGGGTGCAGAAGAATATCAGAAGTATTATGAGATGATGGATCCTGTCACGGCGGAGTATCTGTATAAGCAAGTGGTGGAGCAGGTGGCGGTTGATGCCAAACTGCAGGACTATGCAAAGGCATATTCCGAGATGGAACCGGAGCAGGCAGCTGATATTTTCGAGGAAATGACAAACGATCTGGATCTGGTGGCCAAGATACTGTACCAGATGAGCGCGGATGACCGCGGTAAAATATTGGGTGTTATGAATCCCGAAGTGGCGGCAAGGGTGACCAGAATCATGGATCCTGACTGATGGACAGCGGCTGTTATGACTGTCTGGATGTCTGCGGTACTTTAAGAAAATAATTTCTATAAATTTGTTGCCGTGACTTTAGAGTTTGTGTGATAAAACCGATATATATTGTAGCGGTGTATTGGTCTTGTTACGATGGACCGCACATATATATAGATGCCGTAAGGCAAAAGAACCTTGAAAACTTAAGAGAGGAGGAAAAAGTATGACTGTAAACAATGTGAACGCTCTGCTGAATTTCACGACGTCACAGGCGGCAGGACAGCCGGATTTGGCAAGTATTAAGCAGGAAGAGCTCACAGGCAGCAGTTTCGGTCAGGTCATGACGAAGGTAGGCGACACGATCAAGAATCTTCAGATGGAATCGGCAAGTGTTGTCGCATCGGCAGCTCAGCCCGCAGAGCCCGTAGATACGGCTGAGGCAGGCACGGCTAAAGCGGACGCGCAGGTAAACAACACGGATACGACCACTAAGGATGACTCCGGCAAGACAGAGGATGCAACACAGCAGAGCGATAATAAGGCTGTGGAGAACACCGATGGCAAGCAGGAAGAAGCCGTGGAAGAGGTTGAGAAATCCGCCAAAGATCTTGTGCAGCAGATCGCTGACGAGATGGACGTGACACCCGAGGAAGTGGAGGCAGCCATGGCAGTGTTGGGGCTTATGCCGGTAGAGTTATTCGATATCGACAATCTCAAACAGCTTATGCTTACCATAGCCGGAAGTGAGGACGAACTTACGCTTGTGACCGACGAGGCACTCTACGACAACATGCAGAATCTCTTCGCAGCAGTGGATGAGACGTTGGAGAGCTTACAGGATGAACTGGGGCTTGACGATGAAGAGTTAAGGGCGTTGTTGGAGCAGATCGTGTCAGAGACTGAGGAGACGGTTGCTGAGGAGGTACCGGTACAGGAGACCGAGACCGGACCTGTTGAAGAAATGCCGGAAGTGAATTTGGAGGGTATGAAAGACTATACCGTATCCGTTCAGAAAGACGGCGAGACGGTGCAGGTGAAAGTTACCGTTGACGATGCAAGCGGAGCAAAGAGCGTTCAGGAAGAAGTGACAGACGCACCTAAAGCGGAAGTACAGGTTAGTCATAAGATGCGGGAGAGAGATGCTTCTGCGGACAGCGGCAGAGGAGAAGGCAATGCTTTCTTACAAGCCTTTGACAAACCGGCGGAAGTAACCGAGACTCCGGCACCCGTAAGTGAGGGATATCAGTCGGCACAGACGGAAGACATCATGAATCAGATCATGGATTACATGAGAATTAACCTGAAGGCTGATGTGCAGGAGATGGAGTTACAATTGCATCCCGCGAGCTTAGGTACGGTCAATGTGCAGATCGCAGCGAAAGACGGAGCGATCACGGCACAGTTTACCACACAGAACGAGGTAGTGCGTGCGGTAATCGAAACACAACTGGTTCAGCTGAAACAGCAGTTCGAGGAACAGGGAATCAAAGTGGATGCGGTGGAAGTCACGGTTGCCAATCATGAGTACGGCCAGCAATTCTCGCAGGAGAATGGGGATACGGCCGAAAAGCAGGGCAAATCAGCCAAGAATACAAGACGAATCAATCTGGATGAGATTGACGAAGAGGAAGATCTTGAACAGATGGATGAGTCCGAGCGTATCGCGGTTGAGATGATGCAGGCGAATGGCAATACAGTAGATTTCACGGCATAAAGAAAATCATTAGAGAGGAGTGACAGAATGGCAGTACAACAAGTAGTAGACGGCAAATTTGTCAGCAGTACAGCGGCCGATTCTCTTGCAAGTGCAAGAAACGAGAAGAAGACCGGCAATGACAGCCTTGGCAAAGATGCATTCTTACAGCTTTTGGTAGCACAGATGAAGTATCAGGACCCGTTGGAGCCTACATCCAACACAGAGTACATTTCACAGTTTGCAACTTTCTCAGAGTTGGAGCAGATGCAGAACATGAGTGCTACACTGGAACTTTCCAGAGCAACTTCCTTAGTGGGACAGACGGTACTCTTGAAGGTGACGAACAGTTCGGGATTTGAGACCACTGTGCAGGGTAATGTGGACTACGTCGTATATGAGAACGGCAAGGCATATCTTTCTATCGGCGGAGAGTTGTATTCAATGGACGATCTGGATACCGTAGCAGATGAGAAATATCTGGATGCATACAGACTTGCAGCGGAATACATGAATCTCTACAAGAAACTTCCGGAACTGGGAATGCTGACGATTAACGACAGGGAAGCAGTTGAGAGACTGGATGAGATCTACAGCAATATGACGGAATATCAGAAGAGCTTCTTAAGCGATGCTTACACAGATAGCTTGGATGAGTATGTCAAGAAGATGAAGGATCTTGTTACGATCGCCGAGGGTGAGGGCTATGGCGGCACCGGAAGCGGAGATGACGAGAACGCAGGCGGCAAGGTAGAAGGAGACGAAGAAGCGGAGGAATAATTATGAAGATTCAAGGTAATCAATTCCTTTCCATAGAACAGCTTCAGGATCAGTACCTAAATGTCACAAGACAGCAGGCAGGGACGCCGAAAGTAAACGGACCGAGCTTTCAGGATATCTTAAGCGGTAAGACGGAAAGCATTCGCACGGACAGCGAGGTCAAGTTTTCCAAGCACGCGGCAAACCGGTTGGTTGACCGGAATATCGAGCTTACCAAGGAACAGGTGGAACGCCTGAATATGGGAGCGGCTAAAGCTGGTGCGAAAGGAATCAACGAGTCACTGGTTATCGTCGATTCACTGGCGTTTATCGTGAATGTGCCGAATCAGACGGTCATCACGGCCATGGATCAGACAGAGACCGACGAAAACGTATTTACCAACATTGACGGAGCCGTAATTATATAAGCCGGACCTTCGTGGAGGCTTAATGTTCCTG
>JAFLTD010000137.1 GCA_022510625.1 Lachnospiraceae bacterium | reverse complement strand
CGGTGGGGTATGAATATTGCAATAAGCTGTTTGCACTGGAACGGAAGTGGGCGGATCTGACGCTGTTCCAGTGTGAAGTTATGCGCCAAATGAAGGCGGAGGCTTTGCTTGACGCCTATTGGGCGTGGGTGGAAAAGCTGGATCCGGCGGCGGGCAGCAAGCTGGAGGACACAGTGACCTATGCCCGTAACCAAAAGAAATATTTGAATGCTTTCCTCGATCATGGCGAGGTGGATATCTCCAGCAACCTGGCGGAAAACCCATCCGGACCTTTGTGATAGGCAGGAAAAACTGGCTGTTCTGCGATACGCTGAAGGGCGTGGAGTCCAGCGCTATCGTCTACACGATGGTGGAAACGGCAAAGGCCAACGGTCTGGATCCCTTCGATTATTTAAGCTTTCTCCTGAACGAGATCCGATATACCTGGGCGCCGGTGTCCTTTGTTATGGGACGTTGATTATTGAGCACTTACGCCTCTTACATTTTTCACAAAGCAGGGCTGAGGATATAATTCCCCAGCCCTGCCTTTTCCCAAAATTTTTCTCATAATTGTTTGAATAGATGCGCTTAACGGGTCATGTGGATACTACTGCATATTGATGTCATCAATACAAGCAAGTACATCTTTGACATTGTTAAGAGGAAGCGTTGTCACCTCGCAAATTCCATTTGCAGATAAATCTGCTAATTTGTTTAACCGTCTAATAATGTGTTTTGTCAATTCAGGAGGATACTCTTTTTTCAAGTCTGGAAATATCTTGCGCGATTTGATATCCATATAAAGATCATGCATAATCGCAATAATAGCACTATTTTCTTTCACATATTCTTTGCTGTCTTCGTTTCCACCTTTATTTTCACCAAATAAGATATCAGCAACTTGTTCTCGAGAGAACCCCCAAGACTCTAAATTGTTAATTGTTATTGCGTACAATTCTCGGGCGACAGATTGTTCCTCTTTTGAGATACCCAAGCTGTGCAATCTTTCATTTAAAATTTGCTCAGCAAATATGCGTCTTTCAGAAATATTGTACTTCTTTATTTCTTGGCACGCAAGTACTGCATAGTATTCCGGCATTTGTGCTTTATCACGAATATATTCAATCCATTCAGTATAATCTAGTGGCCAGTGCGTTCGATCATTTTCATATTCTTTTCGTTCCGCTTCAAACAAATCATAGGGTAAAAGCAATGCATACGCAAACAGGTCTGCCAACATTTCATCCGACTCAACCATTGGATATAGACCTGGACAGGCTTCCAGCACCAATGAGGAACCAATCGGATTGTGTTCACGCAGGGCAAAATGTCCTAACTCATGGGCAATAGAAAACCGGATAGAATTTTCGCTCAAATAATTTGCCAGATGGATCGTTCCGCATATTTTATCACTGTCCATACCAAATAGTTTTTGCCGCATTTTCAATTGCGCGATAGGCAGACTCTCATGTCCATCGTTAAAATATTGCTTTTCGACTTCTGAAAAATCTTCAACAGAAATGGTAAAACCAAGTTGGGCAGCAACCGTTCTCACATCGATAGGCAAAGAGTATTTTTGTCCAGAAAAGACACTATCCAAGATTGCCTTTGCCCAATCATAAATGTCTTTTACTATTTCCGTATATTTCCGATAGTCAGAGTGCAACTTCTTGCTGGACACAATCAATTCCGCAGCAGCGGCCTGTCGCAATTCAGACAGATTATTATTCAACGCCATTATTGAACACCCCCACTCGCAGTATCTCTGGAATCAGGGGCAATATGAGCGGAACTTTCTTTATGAGGGCCTATTTTAACCCATCGTCTCATGTTATCCAGTTTTTCCCTATCGGCAAGATAAGACTTACCGGAAGACAATACGGCGCACATAATGCGACGCACCTGGGCCATGTACAACTGCTGTAACTCGTCAGTTGCTTTAATGTTTGTGTGCTCTTGGCTATATTGGAGTAGTCCCTCTCTTCCAGGATCCTTTTGCCAAATCTCCTCGAGCCACCAGTCGCAAACATCCTTTAGGAAAAGCGATCTATACTCCTCTTCTGCATGATACCCGCAGTACTGGATGGCGCGATACAGCTTTCTTGTCGTCTGCCAAAACTCCTCTTCGTTTAGGTGGGTCATGAGGACACCACTTAACTCCTCAGAAATATCTCCTGTTGCTTTGCCCAAAAAAATTACTTCATCAATAGAGTCTAAATCTAATTGGTAGGCTTTGAGCAAGAACGATATCTTATAGGCACTCTGATTTACAGGCAGTTTCAATTGCGTCCATGATTGCCACGGCGTAGGAAAACCTGCCCCATTTTCTTGGCTCCCCTCAAGAATTCCACCGAAAAGTCCTTTTAAGGTTTCCTTTAAAGTATCTGGAGCTTGTAGCAAAAGGCTGGGATCCCGATTCGTTTCTGGGGTGATCTGCTTATACAACCATTGAACGGAATCAATCAATGGTTGTTCTTTATCAATGTCAATTTCGAGAGGTGTAAACTGGCGTACAATATCACATTGCGTAATAACAGCCAACTGGCCCAACGTTCCCCAATTTCCTTGGTCAAGATTTTCATAAGAAGCCCTGATATGGTCAAGTAACTGTGGCAACTTACAAATGCCAAGATTGCTTAACGCCGTTGGTGCCGGGTTGGGAGCCGTTTTATCATACGGAAGGTATGCATTTTCCGGCAAAAGATAAGGGATGCCCAATAACATAAATTGGTTTCCGTTGGCCACCGGCAATAAGCCCCTAGTTACCGTCATAATATTAGAGGAAATGTAATCCAAATTCAAAATTGCAAAACCGTCCCAGGTTGGGGTCTGCATCCGCGGTACAGACATTATCCCTGACATCTCTTTGATACGTTGCAAAAGCAGTACTACCATGCGGGCATCCATAAATACATGCTCATTTGGACGCCTTCCCAATACGTTGAGACGATTGTTCCCATCCCCGTCTGCACCAAGAGCGATCGTTGGATAATAATGAATCATCCACCATGTAAGTTGATTTCCCCAGACCTTAAGATCAAGGGCTGCGCCGCGGGACTGGTTTCCCTGCCTAAGTATGTAGGTTCTTTTTAGTTTTTCGATAATGTCTTCACTCCACTGATCCAGAAAAGACCATCGCTCTATGCATAGGGATACTGAAACCGGTGTTTGATTCAGTACATCAAACACCGTCTGTTCCATTTCAAAAACATTTTGGGATTGAAAGTGATCCCCTAAGGGACATAGCTGTACCAACAAGTGTTTCCAAGTATCCTGTGAGGTTTGCCGGGTGGAGAAAATGGCAAAGTGGTTTTCGTTCATTAAAATTTCTGCCATAGAGTAGTAACGCAATCCGCCTAGCATATCCTCCCTCGTGCCAGGAACATAGAGCTCTTCACGATAAATGTTAGCATTGTCTTTAAAAAGTTCTTTCGTTCTTGAATCCTGCTTGGCATTCTCACTGTTTAATAGTTTGCGCGACAGTTTGCTGTCTACATATTTTAAAATTTTGGCAACTTTATCGTTAATAAATTTCCAGTAACAAGAAGGCGAACTCTCTGGAACACACGTGTCGCCAAATTCTATCTTGTTGCGGTTGACATAAAAGAATAGCATACCATATAACACAACGTACTGTTGGAGTTCTTTCGCCTTTTGGCGGATCTCCGCCTGAAGAGTCTCTGTATCAGTACTGTCAACTTGGGCAATTACGGCTAAAGTTTTGTCCAACCGGGCAATGAAATCGGTTAAAAAAATTGTTGCGTAATCCTTTTCCAAATATTGTGCGGTGGAGTAGAGACGATCCAGCATACGTTGCCGGTATTGCAAAATGTTTTTATCGCCTTGCTTAAAAGATATGTAGTCGCTGGACTTGAGGTATGCGATTAAATCATTATCAAACAATTCATTCGCATCGTATTGGTCCTGAACTGAAAACTCCTGTGCTCCGGATGTGGGAACTTCCTGTAATAAGTGCCCTCTGTGCAACAAATTCCACAGTATGTAATTCTCGGCTGGGAGGGATAGCAACCTAGTTTTAAACGATGCCTTTACTTTCTCTGGGTTAAATTCATGCGTTGCCTTTTGTTGTTTTGATTCAGATGGAGGTGTTATGTTTTCATTTATAATATAGTAGTACTCATTTTCTAGAGCCCAAACAATTTTCTGTTGGTTGGATGCCACTTGCTCGATGACTACGCAATTGATAAAATGCAAAACGCTGTTAAAAGATTGAAGTAATGTTGGGATAATTTCTTTTAAAAGGAGTTCTCGGCCTTTTTCAGTCAAAGCATCGCGGTTCATCTGAATATGATTCTGCAGTGCATCGCTTTTTATATCAATATATTCCAGCAACTCATTTCCCGGACATTCCACCTCAGTAATGAAAAGACCTTTTACAAACACGCGTATTCTATTATATTCTCCTTGCCTGCCAGATTCACCTTTATCTGAACAGAGAATACGGGCAGGGCTGCAACAAAAAAAGCACTGAGCCTTTTGACTCCATACTTTTATTCGCCCCTTTGGGAGTTCAATGCAATATGCGTCTTTGCCTTTATTTTCTTGAACAATCTCCTTAAAAATGCTGCCCTTGGGCGGATTGCCAAAAAGCCAATTGGACCAGGTGTTGTCCTCTTCCAGCAACGTCACCCGCTGCGCTTTGTCAACATCCTTGATTGTAATTTCTTGTCGGATTGCCCGGTAGAGTTCCAGCGGAACTTGGGGCGTAACCTTTCTTCTGGTATCCTCATTGTTTTGCAGCGACTCATGAAGAGGAAACTCACGGATAATAGCTGGAAAAATCCATTCGCCAATCTGAGAATCAATATAATGCTCCATCTGGCGCATTAACTCAACTGAATTGCGCAGACCTTGCAATACCAGATAATCTTTTTCATAAGGATCGGCCCCAATCCAGCCAATGGTGTTTTTTTCACGGCTCTCTCTGTAAGATTCGCGTACAAATACGGAAAAGCTCGTTCCATAAGGGATACTGCCTGTAACTGCGTCCCTAATATCCTGCGGAATCACATCAATATGACCATCACCTGTAGCCCCTGAACTAAAACTAATTTTATAGCATTCCTCGCGCCGGGTGCGCGTCGTACATTCAAAGGTATCCCCCACCAAAAACAACGACTGTAAACCGATGCCAAAATGTCCGTTAGGGCGTAACCATTCCGGCATGCGTGTAATATTCTCCCGTTCCCGCTCATGACTTGTGCCGACTTCAATAATAGAGCGAATATCTTCCTGACTAATGCCGATACCACAATCCTGCACTAAAACCAGTACGCCAAACTCAAATTTTTTCTCCAACTCAGACGGGGTAAGCCTTAGGTCATCAATTGTAACATCAGACAATTCTCTCTTTGCGTCAAGGCTTCGCTTCTGCACCTTAAAATCAATATGAATCGGATAACCTTTCAGTGATAGGATCTCATTCGCTTTAATCAAATCTCTAGTTTGGTTGGAATTCCTCTCTGTAGCGTCCAAATCATTCCAGTATTGTCGCTTAGTAGCGTCAGTCGCATTTTGAAATAACTCGCGAAGAAACGCAAAACGGCTCTCATATAAATTAGCGCCCTGGAGCAGATTGAAAGCCTTGCGTTGCGAAATTTGGAATTTGGAAGTTACTAGGTCGCTGGGAATTTCCTTGCCATTCAGCCGAATCCGCCTAAATTCCAGAGAAGGCAGGCATCCACAGAAATTATCAGGAGCAATCTCCGCCCAATGATAATTGCATTCACGTAGAAAATCCTCCAGCCAATCGAATTCTGAACGCAGTAGACGTAACTCATCTGGTGTTTCACAGTCGGCTTGAATACATATTTTTTTGGGGGTAATCTGTAAAGCTCGGATCGCTGCATGCTTTTTGTAGTGGATTTCTGAACGGATTGTAAAAGTATCTCCGGCCATTTTCTTGGCAAAAGGATTAAAGCGATTGTTATCTACATCCAATATATCGCCCAGCATTAACATTACTGCGATAAAACGCGGATGATACTTGTCCGAAGCGAAACCATTATCACAGTCCAATAGTACCGTCAACAGGGTTTTAAAGGACGCCGTGTTATGCATCCTAGCACATTCCGCCAATTGCAGAAAAATGCGCAACGGAATTCCTGTCATCGCAAAGCCGCTTTGCGTTTGCGAGGAGTCCTTCACCCAGTCACGAAGCCACTCTGCCGATTTCTGGGCGTGGATACGGCGTTGATGCTCCCCTAGCAAAAGTCCTAATGCGTTATATACACCGAGTTTTCTACCATATAACCTTTTTAAGTGATTGCGAATCTCATCGGGACTCCCCGTTTCCAGAAAGCGGTAATCGGTTTCTTTCAAAATACGTGCTGCCTCTTTCAGATCCTGATCTTGAGAACGCTCCAACTCTTCGATAGTATAGTAGAACGTATCGCTTCCAACGATTGCATGGTAGTGTCACAATATGGTTGAAGCATCAAAACATCTGCCAAAATAGAAGATGT
>JAFLTD010000136.1:4310-6524 GCA_022510625.1 Lachnospiraceae bacterium | reverse complement strand
AAGTAACCACATGAGCAAAAGGAAAGCTGCAAAGCAGCGATTTTGCGAATGGGGTGCTGAATAGTTATTTTTATTTATTCATCTTGTAAGGCTGGTCCGCCGGATAACCGCCCTTTAATTTCTGCATGCCGCGCTGGATCGCGTCTCTGGAATTCTTCCAATCGGCATCTTTGTTGCGGTAGTCGAATTTCTCCACCAACCACGCCACATCTTCGGAGAGGCGTTCCATATTCTGCTCCATCAAAGGGAATACCGTTTCATAGAACTCAGTCTTCTCCTTGTCGCTCATACGGCTGTCGGAAGCCTCACAAAGGTCGCCGAAATGGTGCAGGCAGAAGCCCTTGCTGTTCTTTACTTTATCGCGGAATTCCTGATCTCTCTTGTACATGACAAAAAAGGTATCCAGATAGCGGTCGTATGTATCGGCATAGCGCTTACATATATAGCAGGACTGCTCTTTCTCGGCTATCCATACGCCGATGGGATTCTGGCGCTCGGTCTGCTTCTTGAACTTATCCTTTAAAGAAGTCTTGGCAGGTTTGAAATTCTTGAACTGCTGCTTCATCTCGCGGTTGATCTGCATATAGTGTGTCTTTAAGATCCATGCGTTGCCGAGTGTATTGCCGTAGTCGAACATTTTCTTGAAATGATTCCGGCAGAAGCCGGCCTGATCGGTCTGCTCGCGGATGTCGCTCTCCATATATGATGAACCGGAACCCAATACGAAGTCGAGCAGATCCTGCTCCACGTTGCGCTCGATAAAGCAGAAAGGACATTCGTCGTCGGCATTCATGGCATCGTTTAACGGGATTGTATATAACTGTTCTTTCATAGATAACCTTCCTTTTCGTAGTATAATCTTTGATAAAGCTGTATTATATAGTGTTATTTTACATCATTCGAGAGATTGAGTAAACAGTGAACTGCCTATATATGCCACTATATATGCCCATATACTTATTATGAACAGCAGGTTGCGCTTGCACATCATTTGCAGATATGCTATATTTAAGGCGCTTTGAGGAGAATTTTATGGAGAAACAAATTCCCACTGTCAATCAAGATCAAAACAGCATATTATCCGGCATCAAATGCTTTGCCCTGGATATGGACGGCACCATCTATCTGGGCGAGCAGTGGATTGACGGGGCACGGGATTTTTTGCACAGAATTGAGGAGACAGGCAGAAGTTACGTATTCCTGACCAACAATTCTTCCAAGAACGCGGTAGTGTATGTGGAGAAACTGCACAGAATGGGACTGGATGTGGGGGAGGACAAGATTGTCACCTCCGGACAGGCAACGATTCATTATCTGCATCATCATTTTCCGAATGCGAAGGTATTCCTTCTGGGAAATCCCGTGCTGCAGGAGGAATTTGTGCAGGCGGGCATCATATTGGAAGAGGAACATCCCGATGTGGTAGTGACGGCTTTTGACACTTCCCTGAATTACCGGAAGATGTGTAAGGTATGCGACCATGTCAGGGCAGGCTTACCCTATCTGGCGACCCATCCGGACTATAATTGTCCCACGGAGACCGGATTTATTCCGGACGTGGGTGCAATCCATGCGTTCATTCATGCCTCGTCATTCCGGTATCCGGACAGAGTCATCGGGAAACCCAATGCGGACATCATTGATTATCTGTGCACAAGAGTGAGCGCCGGGCGAGATGAGATTGCCATGGTGGGTGATCGTCTCTATACCGATATTGCTGCGGGCAGGAACAACGGGCTGAAGAGTATACTTGTCTTAAGCGGTGAGGCGACGATGGAGGATGTGGGCATGTCCGAAGTGCTTCCACATCTGATCTTTGACTCCGTGAAGGAGATAGCGGGAATGTTGTAGGTTGATAACGGAATTTGACAAAACTTTACCGGTATAATATACTCATATCAATCAAATCTGTGTGAAAATCTATCCAATCACTTTGGAATCATTGACATTTCGTCGATATTTTCACATGTTTACAATTTATTTTTTAATGCCGTCAGAAGCGCCGGAACACTATACAAGAGCGTTTGAACACATGTTCCGCGTTGACTTGAGGGCGTTGGAAAGGTACACTTAAAAGACAAGGAGATAGTGAGTATGAATAATGAAGAAATGTTTATGACTATTCTGAATCGAATGGACACGATGGGAACCGGCTTTAGTAAGCTGGACAGCAGAATGGATAGGCTGGAGGGTAAGGTAGATAAGCTGGACAGC
>JAFLTD010000136.1:0-4210 GCA_022510625.1 Lachnospiraceae bacterium | reverse complement strand
AGCAGAATGGATAGGCTGGAGGGTAAGGTAGATAAGCTGGACAGCAGAATGGATAAGTTGGAAGGCAGAATGGATAGGCTGGAGGATAAAGTAGATAAGCTGGAAGGCAGAATGGATAAGCTGGAGGATAAGGTAGAAAGTCTGGAATCTAACATGAATCTGGAGTTCCAGGCAGTGAGAACGGAAATGGAAGTTGTAGATAAATCCTTGAAAAAGGAAATCAATATACTTAGCATTAAAGTAGACAGACTGTTGTTTACGAAAGATGTCGAGGGTTATGATGAATTAAAAGTTCGGGTTGACGTATTGGAGAAAGGGTATCAGGATTTAAAGGAAAAAATTGTTTAGGAACAGCGATATCGATATAGAGTCCATAGATATCCGGAAGCTATTGCAAAAAGGATCATGTGGATATATACTTATCGCAGATTGTTGAAAAGCTGCCGGAATGATATACCCAAATTAATTCATAGATATAGATTAGGAAAGGATTGTGACATCATGAGAAAGAGTGGGGTTTTGCTGCCTGTATCCGGTATTCCGTCCAAATACGGGATAGGTACTTTTTCCAAGCAGGCATACGCATTTATTGATTCATTGGAGAAAGCGGGACAGTCATACTGGCAGATACTGCCGCTTGGACCGACCGGATACGGGGATTCACCATACCAGTCCTTTTCAACTTTCGCGGGCAATCCTTATTATATCGACCTGGAGACTCTGATTGAGGAAGGATATTTGACCAAATCGGATTGCGAAAAATATGATTTCGGTGACAACGATGAGTACGTTGACTATGAGAAAATTTACTTTTCCAGATTCAAAGTATTAAAGACTGCTTTTCGCAACAGCAATATCGAGAAAAAGGCGGATTTTCAGACGTTTGTTAAAGAAAACAGTTACTGGCTGGATGACTATGCGCTTTATATGGCGGTGAAAAATTCCTTTGATGGTAAGAGTTGGAGTGAATGGGATGAGGATATCAAGCTCCGCAAGCCTGCGGCGATGAAGAAATATCGTGAGAAGTACGCGGAAGAAGTGGCATTTTACATATTCCAACAGTATCTGTTTGCGAAACAGTGGTTTGCACTCAAGGAGTATGCGAACAAGAAGAAAATACAGATCATCGGAGACATTCCGATCTATGTGGCATTCGACAGTGCGGATACATGGGCAAATCCGGAACTGTTCCAACTGGATGATACATTAACGCCGGTGGCGGTGGCAGGATGCCCGCCGGATGCATTTTCTGCGACGGGACAGCTGTGGGGTAATCCATTGTACCGATGGGATTATCATAAGAAGACCGACTATGCGTGGTGGATGAAGCGCATTGCGTACTGTTACGAACTCTATGACGTGGTGCGCATCGACCATTTTCGCGGTTTCGACGAGTATTATTCCATTCCGTTTGGTAATCCGACGGCGGAATACGGACATTGGGAGAAGGGACCCGGCTACGAGATTTTTAAGACAATGAAAACGCAGCTGGGCAACAAAGCTGTGATCGCGGAGGATCTCGGATTCTTGACCAAATCAGTCATCAATCTTGTCAAGAAAACAGGGTATCCGGGCATGAAGGTTCTGCAATTTGCATTTGACCCGAGGGAAGAGAGTGATTACCTGCCTCACAACTATACGGCAAACAGCATTGTCTACACCGGTACGCATGATAATGACACGACGATCGGGTGGTACGGTCAACTTAGCCGCAGAGACAAAAAGTTTGCCAAGCGGTATTTAAATATTCGCAGCAATAAGGACATACAGTGGGAGTTTATCAGAGCCGCCATGGCCAGTGTATCTGACACTTGTGTCATTCCTATGCAGGATTATCTGGGACTCGGTGGTGAGGCGAGAACCAATATGCCTTCCACATTGGGCACCAACTGGAAATGGAGAATGCTTGAAGGTCAATTTACGGATGAATTGGCGGAGCGTATCCATGATATGACAAAGCTGTACGGCAGGTTGCCAAAGCAAAGTGCGGGAAAATCATAGGCAGCAGATAACCACAGATGATCGGTCTTAATCTGATTAATTAAAATGCTGCTTACTCATGTTGGAATTATGGTATGCCGGGTCATGGGTTACATCTTGATCAAACCAGTCAAGCGGTATAAATGCATTTGCCGCTTCCTCGGACGGAAATTCTACTTCCGCGATGACCAGCGGTGCAAAAGGTGCATCAAATATATCAAGTTCCACACACAGACTAATCTGGTCAATATCGTTTTTATAATCTGGCGCGAATGACGGCTCGGTGATCGGTATGATATAGCGTTTCTTGGAAATCACGTTTCCATCGGCTTTTTCGCGCAGATGATAGTAAGAAGGCCCGTTCAGAGGAAGATTGTATTCTTCCCTCGCAAGCAGGCCTCTGCCTTTATATGTCATATAGTACTCATCGTCCTGTCTGCGAACCCTGACGACCGGGTCGGTATTCAGATATGCCTGTTCGATAATGCGGCAAGGGTATTTGTCTAAGTCATGAGGTAAACTTTTCACTGTAAATTTACGTTCAATTTCCATATCGGCTCCTTTTATTTACATGCTTATTTACATATAATAATTAAGTATAGTCCGCTTTGCTCATCTGTGCAAGCAATGTTGCTGTAAACATGCAAAGCAGTGTCGCCGTAAGCATGTGATATCATTGACACACCCGGTGCTTTTTCTTATAATCAGATGTGAAAACAGCTATTGTGACAGGGAGGAACCATGAATATTTTTCAAGAAATGATATTGTCTGTTTACAACATCTGGAGCTATAAACAGTTCCTGCAGAACAAGAAAGGCAAAGTATTCGGTTATGGCGTGACATTTATGGCGCTCTACTTTTTGATTACTTTACTGATTCCCAGTATGGTATCGATTTTTTCGCCTACGGGAGGAATACGCAGGTTTGTGGAGAACATACCGGATTTTGAACTGTCGGATGGTGTATTGTGGGTGGATGGTGTCTACGAATACGATGAGAGAGACATCTATGTTTTGGTTGATACCGATCCCGATTATGTTTTCTATGACTTTGACGAAATGGAGCCGTATTTCCGTGATTATACGAGTGTGATTCTCCTGGATTCGGAGAAGATATTTGTAAAGAGTGACGGACAGGTGCAGGGAATGTATTTTTCCGATTTGGGTAAAGGTTTTGAGATCAGCAAGAAAAATTTCAGAGAATTCGCACCGGTGATATACGTGTGCTATGTTATGTTTATGATTTTTGCGTACATCTGGATGACGGCAATGTACTTCTTCGGTGTTTTGTTCGTGGCATTGATAGGATTGGCAGCCGCGGCCGTCATGAAGAGCCGTCTGACCTTCGGACAACTGTATCTTTTGGGTATCTACAGCAGAACACTGCCGCTCATCATTAAAGCGGTGTTGTCTTTCCTGCCGATCCATGTCCCATATTTTGTTGTCAATTTTGTAATTTCGGCATCGATTCTTATCATGGTGATAAATCATATCAATAGGCAGTCACAACAGCCCATGGGATATAATAACCAGGGTCCTTACACGGAATGGAGGTAAATATGAGCAGAGTAGCGGTTTTTTTCGGAGCAGGTTATGAGGAGATCGAGGCGTTGACGGTAGTTGATATTCTGCGCAGGGCACAGATCACGACGGATACGGTTTCGATCACAGGCGAGCGGGAAGTGACAGGTTCCCACGGAATTACGGTCACAATGGACAAACTGTTTGAAGAAGTAGATTTCGATGCGACAGATGTCATTGTCCTGCCGGGCGGCATGCCGGGAACGACTAATCTGGAGGCATACAAACCGTTGATGGACAAGGTGGATGAATTTTATCAAAAAGATAAATATCTCGCTGCGATCTGTGCGGCACCCAGCATTTTCGGTCACAAAGGTATTTTAAAAGGGAAAAAAGCATGTTCCAATCCGGGATTTGAAAGCCATCTCGAGGGTGCGGATGTAAAGCAGGAACCTGCCGTGGTGGACGGACATATCATTACGAGCCGCGGTATGGGAACGGCGATTCCTTTCGGTCTTGCCATATTGGAGCAGCTTGCGGGAAAAGAGGCCGCTGTGCAGATGCGTCAGAAACTGGTTTGTATGTGATTGTAACGCAAATCATTGTAGAGACAGGTACGCAGAATTAATCAATCATGATGTAATTCATGGCAAAACTTACCATAATATTTTCATTTTATCCGAACATACTAACATCAAGATAAGCGATA
>JAFLTD010000135.1 GCA_022510625.1 Lachnospiraceae bacterium | reverse complement strand
GTTTGGCTGCCGGAAAGGAGGCTGTGATGAAACAGTCAAAGAGCAGAAAAAGCCGTGAGGCCACGGCGTTCCTCTATGAACGCCTCTCCCGCGATGATGATAAGTCAAAAGCACATAAAGCTGAATCACTTTTTGTCCGACATCAGCGAATGGTGTCGGTTTTTCTATTTAAGCGCCCCAACAAATTTGTAGTGAATCGTAATGGTTTTTTCCTTACCCTTGCGATAGCGGCCCATACCCGGAGTTTCATAAATTGTGATACGGTCAATCAATTCGTTGAGCATAAATCTGTCCAGTTCCTTAAAACTGGTGTATTTTCCGATGAGCTGGGCAAAGCGGTCAATATCGGCCTTCGTATCCCGTACCTTTTCCAATGCCCTCTTGGTATCCGTAATCGTGGCCTTGAGCGCCGCTTTCTCATCATCGTAATCTGCAATGAACATGGAAAAGATGTGATCCGGCAGTTTGCCATTGATATTGTCCTCATAGGCACGTTTCAATTTCACATCCAACTGAGCAAGCCGCTTTTCAGCCGATACAAGTTCACTCCGCATTTTGGATACCCGCTTCTGTTCGTCCGCACATTTCAGCTCCATCAGATTTTTTGTCGCCTGCTCCCGATCCTCACTGAACAGGATTGCGTTCCGTCTGATGTCATCCTGCACAATCTGATACAACGCATTATAATTGATGTAATGTGCGGAACAAGCAATACCGCCAATAGCATTGCTTTTCCCGCAGGAATAGTAGATGTACTTTCTCTTTTGCGTATAGCCTTGCCGCATGGAAGAACCGCAGGCTTCACAGAAGAACAGTCCGCTAAACAGATGAGGTAAGTCAGAGGATCCAGTGCAAACCTTCTTTCGCGCTTGGAGTTTCTGCTGTGCTTCGTCAAACAGTTCACGGGAAATGAGGGCTTCATGCATATTGGGAACGACGATCCAGTTCTCTTTTGGGATCGGCTCCCGCTTTTGGCTGCGGTGATTGGGAGTATACTGCCGCCCTTGCACCATGCACCCCACATAGATCTCATTTTTCAGCATGAATTGCACATAAGTTCTCGTCCAAAAATGCTTACGCACAAATTCGCCGTCAGTTTCCGGATTGTGTTTGCGGAACCTGGTGTACTCCGTGGGGGACAGGATGCCTTCGCTGTTCAATTTCGTGGCGATGCTTCTGGCTCCCATTCCAGCAGCGCACATTTCAAACATACGCCGGACAATGGGGGCTGTTTCCTCATTGACGATCAGCTTATGCTTGTCCCCTGGGCTTCGCAAATAGCCATAGGGATCCAGTGCCCCAAGATACTCACCGCGCTTCGCTTTTGCATGGAGTGTGGATTTGATTTTGGTTGAAATATCTCTTGCATACATATCATTCAGGATATGCTTGAAGGGCGTAATGTCCATGCTGCTGGTTTGGTTCAGTGTGTCAACGCCATCGTTCAGAGCGATGTACCGGACATGGCGCTCCGGGAAGTAGATTTCCGTGTACTGCCCACACATGATGTAGTTGCGCCCCAGGCGAGATAAATCCTTTGTAATAACAAGGTTGATTCGGCCCTTCTCAATATCCGCGATCATTCTCTGAAACCCAGGACGGTCAAAATTTGTACCCGAAAACCCATCGTCAATATAGGTGTCAACGATTTCCCAGCCCTGCTTGTCCACATACTCGGTCAGCAAAGACCTTTGAGACGAGATTTGTCAAGGTGGTTTTCACCAAAGTTCATAAAAAAGTTGCAATGCGGAAACTATGACGCTTCCGCATTGTTATAATTCGTTCAGAGCTGCGTATTGCTTGATTCGTACAAGGTCTTTGCTGTTGCTTGAACTACATCAATTTCCAGATTTCCAAGTTCAGTGTAATCCTTGTCCAGTGTTTTAGAAAAACCTTCAATAATCCTGCTGGATGCTACCGAATGACCATTGCTCTTATCACAACTGTCAGCTTCTTTGGCAAACCGTTCCAATAGATTTCTGTCGTTGGAATAGATTAGCTCTACCAGCTTGGCTCGATACTCTAAATCCTCAGAGGACATATCTTTATGGACTGCCAAATCTCTTGCGTGTTGTGCTTCGTGTTTTAGCAGAGACACCTTGAAATTCTCACTATCAAAATCATAAGATGATTTTACGCAATTGATGATGCCGTCGCTATCTGTCCAACCACCGGGACTGACTTCCCCAAAGGAGAGATAGTCAAGCCAACTTTTGGAGATAAACCCATCCAGCAATTTTACTGTGTATGCCTGAATCCCATCTGGTAGCTCCACCTTAAATGTTTTCGTCTCAGTTGATTTCCAAATATAAGGGCCATAATAGCCGCTTGTTTTACCGCCGAGAAAATGAAAACCTCTGTTTTCAAATGCTTCAGCTATTTGATATCGTTCTATGTCGCACAATTCAATCTCGTCATTTATACTAAAGAAAGCTGCCAATTCTGCTCTCAACTTGTCCGCAGCATTTTCTTTGTCAATGCTCAAGTAAAAAACATTTCTATAATACCTTTGATAGATGGTCAAGATCTCGTTGAGGTAGGCATCCACTTCATAAGTGTGGTATTTCTCCTGTTCAAAGATAGCCATAAATTGGTTATACAGTTCAGTTTGCTCCGAGAATTGCTTGACATAGCTGATTGCGCCTATCAGATCACCCTTGATTATATATCCGTAATAGATATCTTGGCAAAATACTGTACTCATTACATTGTCCTTCCGCTTTCTGGATATGACTTCTATGCCTTGATTTTTGTTCCGATGTGCTTTTCCAATCGCCATTGGGGAGCAGCACCATCATCGCCCCAGTATTCATCTATAGATGCAATCTTACCGTCCACAATATGGATGAAAGAAGTAGCATGGCAGGACAGCTCCTTGTCCTTACTGAATACATGGGTAGCAGTAATGATATGGGTATCTGTGGTGATGAACCGCTCTACCTCACCGCTCCATTCGCCGGGATATTCACAGTTCGCCCGGATAAATTCCTCTACGGTAAAATGCTCGTTGGTGTTATGCCAGTTTACCCAAGCATCAGGATGGAAATGTTCACGGATGGCGTTTGCATCCTGTCGCAGAACAGCGTCCCAAAATTCTTTTATGTCCATACTTATAATCCCTCTGTTGTAAAGAAGTAACCCAGCGTATGCACCAGCTTGCCCGCATCAAATAGCCCTTTGATTTGAGCTTTTGTCATCCACTTGACCTGTGCGACCTCATGTGTGGTAGCCTGTTCCAGAGAAACGGGGCCATCATATTCAAAAAGCCATACATCCAGAATGTCAGAAAACCTCACCCCGTTTATAATTCGTCCGACCACGGAATATGCCAGCTTTCCGTCCTCTGGGGATAGGGTCAGCCCGACTTCTTCCTGTGTTTCCCGAAGCGCCCCGGCCAAGCTGTCCTCGCCCTTGATAACAGAACCGCCGACGCACTCCCACATTAGGGGGAATGCGGGTCTATCAGCACTGCGCTGAGAGATAAGATATTCTCCTTTACTGTTCCGAATCCAGATATGTACCACCAGATGATAATACCCTTGGGGTATTTCTTCACCACGGATATGGTCACGCCCGGTCAGTTCCCGGTGCTCATTGTATAAATCCCAAAGCTCCATTTTACAGTTCCTTTTTCATCATGCTGGGGGCATATTCTTTATACCCGTGCTTCGGATAGAAACTGTGGGATTCAAAATAGTCTTTGCCGCCAAGATGGACATATACCGCGTTTTTCCCTCGTTTTTGCAGATGCAGTTCGGCGGTATGAAGCAGGCGTGTTCCAATACCCTGACGCTTTCGTGCAGCCTTGACATAGAGCCGATGGAGCTTCACTTCATTTGTGCCGGGAATAGAATTATAGCCAATGCAGCCGATCACACGGTTATCTTCGTCGATTGCAAGCCAAAACATATCGCCAATATCCAGATAATTCTTCTGAATGTCCAGCAAGTCCTCGTTCAGCCGGGGAATCCGACCAAGAGCGTTTTTGGCTTCCAAAACCATGAAAATCATATCATCCCGATATTTCTCGTTATAAGGGATGATCGTAAAGTTTGGGTAATCCATCATCAGTTATCCTCTAATAATCAGATTCATACTTTTCGTTCATACATGAGTGCGAATTAAAGCAATGTATTCTGAAATAGCAGTATTCAGCAACGGAATATCAAGGCATTGGTCGATCTGCAATGGTTTATTCTCCTTTACTGCATTCATGAATTGGCTTTGCACGACTTTCAGCTTTTGGATGGTTGAGCTTTCTCCAATTAAATCCAGCATTGTGATTCCATCCAGCAGAATTGCCCGGAATAGGGTATTCATAGATAAACGGATATCCATTGCGGATTTTTCCTGCGAACAGAAAGTAGTAATGTCCTTGCTCAACGCCTGAAGGACAGATACAGAGTGTTCCAACAGGCTTTCGGTCTGAACAGTTTCACAAGGTGCTTTTTCTAAAACTGCCACCATTATGATTTCGTCCACCCGTTGCAGGAGCTCTTGTTCGGAAAGCAGCAATGTATCCGGCTCATCGGCCTGCTCCCACTTGTTATTGAGCATACAGAATTTGCCGTCCTGTATCCCCGTATAGATTACTGCGTGTTTATTTCTTTCACTTACATAGATGCCCAGCATGGCATATTGCAAATCACGGAGATAAGCGCAAAGCTGTTCTCTCTTAATTTCTTTTTCTGTCATCGCATAGCCAATCGTCTTTAAGTAGAGATTAAACCATTTTTCGCCTTGCAGCATTGGCCCTGAAAGATAGCAGCCATCCTCGTAATCAAACAAAAACGGCAATCCCATTTCAAGCGCAATCTTTCTGTCCTCGGTATCAACGCTGTAAAATGACAGAAGATTTGCAACCGCTGCATAAGAGCACGATGAATTAAAAGTCATATATTTCATGAGAAACTCTCTCCTTCACGTAATATCAAAACTGTTTATTATTAAACCTACCTTGTGTAAATCATCCTCAACTCCGTATTTGGCGTACCGAGCATGATTTCTTTCTCGGTGCCGTCAAAGCGGAAACCATATTTTTCGGTAGTGTCACAATAGAGTTGAAGCATCAAACTCTCTACCAAAGAAAACGGTGTTAATGCAAGTACCGATCACGGCAATATGGACTTCCTTACTTTTAGAAAAACAAATGGTTTTACGACAAAGCCTTTTGATGCGAGTTCTCAAAGTCAAATGATCTCTTTCGATTCTTTGTGTATTCTTTTTACCTGAGACCAGCATATCGGGCGAAAGTCTCTCTATATAAGCGTAATTGTTATCGGCATAAACCGTTCCAATTGGAAACGGTTTGAGCAGGGCAAGCAGTTCGTCCAAATACTTATGCTCCCTGGTGCCAAATGTATAAGCCAGCGACACATTCGTCTCGTGATCAACCGCCCACCATAACCATATTTGGTGAGACTTATCATGATAATAACTCCACATTTCGTCCATTTCCGCTGATATTTGGCGTATTTCAATGTCAATAGCCATATCTTTTTCCTTGTTTTTTAGGTACCCTTCATTGACTTGTTTTGCGAATTTTCCCGTTTTTTTAGCACCTTGGTTACAGTATTAGGCGATATTTTTAAGACCCGCCCAGTATCTCGTGTCCCTGCTCCATTCATTGTCATTTCCACGATCTTTTCTTTTGTTCCGGCTCGGCAGGCGTTATTTTTATATTCCATTTGAAATGTCTTGTGGCTGCATACCTTGTTACGGCATAGATATCGCTGCCTCCCTGTTGTGCTGTTTTTCCCATATAAGGATATTTCTTCGCTCCCACAAAACGGACACTTTACTTTTATAACCGCCATTGTTTTTCCCTCTTGTTTTTTCTTTTATTTTATCACATCTCCCTCCTCCCTTCAACTGTGTTGCGACACTACCTATTTTTCATAAAACCTGATGGCTTTATCGTTGCCTTTCAGCACCCAGACGGCGATCTTGCCATAGTTAGAGAGCTTTTCAAAAGCTGCGTTCATAAGTTCATAGCCGACCTTTTGTCCATGATAGTCCGTAAGCACATAGATGGAAAAAACTTCTCCGCAATCGGTAATGGTATCGTCACGATGTTCACCATAGCCTACAAAGCCGATAACCTTATTACCATCCTTTGCAACCATCAGGTTCTGCTGCCAGCGGTGCGCTATACGAATACACTTTTCAAGTGTCATTTTCTCCATATAGGCAGGGTCAACCAGCCCTGTATATGTTTCATGCCAAGACTTCCAGTGGACATAGCCCTTGCCGTTTATGTCCTCATCTGCGACCATAGGTACAATTTGAATCCTCGCCATACTTAGGGTCTGCTGAAAAACGCAGAAAATGAAAGGGCAGAAGAAAGGGACGGAAAAAATGCGCAAGCCAGCGCGCCAGCCGGAGGCTGGCGTTCATGGCCAGGAGGATGAAGGCGGCTTCGGTTTTAGCGGTTTCATCCAGCTTAGAGAAAATACGGTCAAGGCCAAAACGGCGTTTGGCGTTTCCGTTGCGGGCCTCAATGGCGTTTCGGTCACAGGAATCGTTGTATATCTGCCGTTTGATTTTGGC
>JAFLTD010000134.1 GCA_022510625.1 Lachnospiraceae bacterium | reverse complement strand
TCAGTGTAACCCGTTCCAGTCTTCTTACATCAATGATATCATCAAGACTCTTGAGGGCGGCGGTTCTGTTTCTCAGAAGACCATCATCATGGATGAGAAGGGCTTTGACGCTTCCACAATTACCGATGACGATGTAAACAACTACGGTATCTAAGAGTAAGAAATAAGCAAAATAGTTTCAGACGTTTTGCGGCATAAAAGGCGCAGCGCAGATGTATAAATATCTATTTATGCGGCGCTGCGCTTTATTTTATTATTATTTTACAGTACTAGAAAATTGTCAGGAGGTGTATTCAGGGGTGAGTGATAACATTGTATTAAATATGAGAAACATTCACAAGAGGTTTCCCGGTGTGTACGCCCTGCAGGGAGTGGATTTCACGCTGCGTGCAGGTGAGATTCATGCGCTGATGGGGGAGAACGGTGCCGGTAAGTCAACCTTGATCAAAGTGTTGACGGGGGTTCACCCGAAAGATGAAGGTGAGATCAGCATTGACGATCAGGTGGTAACGATCCATTCACCGCAGGAGGCACAGAATGCGGGAATCAGTACCGTGTATCAGGAGATCACATTGTGTCCGAATCTGTCGGTCGCAGAGAACATGTACATAGGGCGGACAGAGGGTGCCTTTCAGAATTGGAAGAAAGTAAACGCGGATGCGGATAAGATATTACAGTCGCTGGATATACCTGCCAAGGCGACACAGCAGTTATCCAGCTGCTCCATCGCGATTCAGCAGATGGTCGCCATAGCGCGCGCGGTGGATATGGATTGTAAGGTTTTGATCTTGGATGAGCCGACATCTTCTCTGGATGAGCAGGAGGTTGCGAAATTGTTCAAACTGATGCGTGACCTAAAGCAAAGAGGAGTCGGGATCATCTTTGTTACGCATTTCTTAGATCAGGTGTACGAAGTTTGTGACAGGATCACGGTTTTGCGTGACGGACAGTTGGTTGGTGAATATGTGATTGAGGATCTTCCAAGGGTTCAGCTTGTGTCCAAAATGCTTGGTAAGGAACTTGACGATATGTCCGATATTCACGGTGAGTATCAGACATATGAAGCGAAAGAGGGCGAAGCGCCGGTATTTGAGGCGGCAGGGCTTGCGAGTAACTCAGGCATCAAACCTTTTGATTTCCATATCAATAAAGGTGAGGTAAACGGCTTTACCGGGTTGTTGGGTTCGGGAAGAAGCGAATGCGTGCGCGCAATTTTCGGTGCGGACAGGGTGACCCACGGCACTGTCAAGATGAATGGCAAGGATGTTAAGATCTCCAAGCCGATCGATGCTATGCGCAACGGCATCGCTTATCTGCCGGAAGACCGTAAGGTGGACGGAATCGTGGGCGATCTCTCGGTTCGTGACAATCTGATCCTTGCGGCACAGGTATTAAAGGGATTCTTTAAGCCTTTCTCCAAGGCGGAGGCAAATAAAATAGCGGATGAATACATCAAACTTCTGAGCATCAAGACGGCATCCGCGGACACACCGATCAAGTCTCTCTCGGGCGGTAATCAGCAGAAGGTTATCGTGGCAAGGTGGCTGCTGACCCATCCGGATTATCTGATCCTGGATGAGCCGACGAGAGGTATCGATGTGGGTACGAAGGTGGATATCCAGAAGCTGGTGCTGAAGCTTGCGTCGGAGGGTATGAGTGTGACCTTCATCTCTTCCGAGCTGGATGAGATGCTGCGCACCTGTTCACGGCTAGTTGTCATGAGAGACCTGAATGTGGTGGGCGAGCTGACCGGTCAGGATATGAACCAGAGCAAGGTCATGAGCACGATAGCAGGAGGTGAGAAGAATGCAGAATAATAAGAACGCAGGCGTTCCGGCTTTTCTCGGGAAGCTTGTCAGACAGCAGTTTTTTATCCCATTGACAGCTTTGGTGCTGTTGACATTGTTCAACTTGATTGGTGATCCTACATTCTTTAAGATTACATTGGGTGCAAACAGTGCCGGCAATCCGGTATTGTCGGGTCCCTTGATCTCGATTCTGGACAACGGTTCGGAGCTTGCAATACTTGCAATCGGTATGACGCTCGTCACAGCGTCTGCCAGAGGTCAGGATATCAGTGTGGGCGCGGCGGTTGCGATCAGCGGAAGTATGTTACTGCGCATGCTCTGCGGCACCAATTCGCGTCCGGATACTCTGCAGATGCCGATCATCGCAGCGTTTCTGATCGCCTGTGTCGTATCCATGCTTTTTGGCGCTTTTAACGGCATATTGGTAGCTTTCTTCAAGATACAGCCAATGATTGCGACGCTGATTTTGTATACGGCGGGACGTTCCATCGCGGCGTGGTTCAACAACAACGAACTTCCGATTGTCAAGGATGAGACGTTTGCTATTTTCGGAGGATTGATTCCGGGCATCCCGATTCCGACCCCGTTCTTTATTGCGGTGTTGTGTGTGATCATTATCATGCTTGTGCTCAAGTTTACCAACTTGAGACTGTACACGCAGGCTGTCGGCACCAATGAGAACTCCGCTCGTCTGAACGGTCTGAATCCCGCGGTGATCAAGGTTATGTCCTTTGTGATCCTGGGACTCTGTGTTGCGGTTGTGGGACTCATCAAGGTGAGCCGTGTGTCCTCCATCAACTACTCGGTTGTCGCTAAAGATATCGAGATGGATGCGATTCTTGCGGTTGCTCTGGGCGGTAATTCGCTTGGTGGCGGTAAGTTTAACATGGGAGCATCCATTATGGGCGCGTATGTGATCCAGTACCTGACCACCACTCTGTACAGATATCAGGTGTCGTCCGATGCACTTCCGGCATACAAGGCGGTTGTGGTAATCGCGCTGGTTGTCATGAGCGCACCGGCAGTGAGAGAGTATTTTTCAACTCTTACGAAAAAGCTTAAAGTAAAGGAGGTCGCTTAGTATGTCCAATAATAATTCCTCTGCATCGGGCAGCAGCCTGGGCAACAGAATCAAGAACATGACGGATACTAACCTGCTCCTTATGATCACGATCATCATTTTCTTTCTGATGTATCTCGGTGCCATGATATTTCTGCAGGGCGGTTTCCTGAGATGGCAGACTTTCTTTAATATTTTGAACAATAATGCTTCGCTGATCATCCTTTCATGCGGCTTAAGCCTTGTCATGATCACGGGCAGTATCGATATTTCGGTGGGCGGCATTACGGCACTGATCAGTATGTGTTGTGCGGTGTATCTGGATTACAAGGGCGGCAACGTTGCCGTGTCGATTCTCATCGCACTGGCGATCGGTATTGCCTTCGGTCTGTTCCAGGGATTGCTGATCGCATATCTCGATATCCAGCCGTTCATTGTTACGCTGGCGGGTATGTTCTTCGCCCGAGGCATGACGACGATTGTCAATACGAAACCGTTCAATGTGGCGCACGAGGGTTTTGTGGCATTGAAAAATACACGTATCAACGTGCCGGGGCTGGGTTTTGTCAATCCAAAGGGAATCTATGTGGATGCCTATGTGGAGATTGGCGTCATCGTCGCGCTGATCGTTGTGGTCGTTATGTTCTGTCTGCTCAGATGGACGAAACTGGGCCGTGAGTTCTATGCGGTCGGCGGCAAGAACGAGAGCGCTTTGATGCTTGGTATCAACGTGAAGAGAACGAAGTTCCTTGCGCACTTAATCTGCGGACTGCTTGCGGGTATCGGCGGATATATATACTTCCTGCATGCCGGTAATGGTTCTGCGTTAAACGCGGCGGGAATGGAGATGAACGCGATTGCATCCTCCATCATCGGCGGTACGATGCTGTCAGGCGGTGTCGGCAATATCGGCGGTACATTCTTCGGCGTATTGTCGTTCAGCACGATTCAGAATATTGTCGCTTCCGTCGGACTGGACGAAGCCTGGTGGACGGGAATCACGAAGGCGGCTATGCTCTGCCTGTTCCTGCTCATACAGAGTATCGTTATGGCACGTAAGAAGAAATAAAAATATGATGAAAGAAAATGCAGGCTGTTGTACCGATATGTTTATGTCGGTGTGACGGCCTTGCGCTTTTATTTTGGGTAGTCATAAATTCATATAAAACGGAGGTATAAGATGGGAGCAAAAGAATGTATTGCAAGCGGTAAGTCGGTGCTGGGCATCGAGTTCGGTTCCACCAGAATCAAGGCTGTTCTGACGGATGAGAATAATCAGCCTATTGCATCCGGCGCGCATGACTGGGAGAACAGACTGGAGAACGGAATCTGGACGTACAGCCTGGACGATATCTGGACGGGATTACAGGACTGTTATAAGAAACTGACCGAAGACGTACAGACACAGTACGGGGAGAAACTTGTAAAGATCGGAGCGATCGGATTCAGCGCCATGATGCACGGGTATATGGCTTTTAATGATCAGAGTGAGTTGATGGTGCCTTTCCGTACCTGGAGAAATACGATCACGGAGGAGGCATCCGTGAAGCTGACGGAACTGTTCAACTATCATATTCCGCAGAGATGGACGATCACACATCTGTATCAGGCGATCTTGAACGGTGAGGAGCATGTGGCGGATTTGAAATTCGTGATCACGCTGGCAGGTTATATTCATTGGAAACTGACGGGTGAGAAGATTGTCGGTGTGGGAGAGGCGTCCGGGATGTTCCCGATCGATATTGCCACAGGTCAGTTCAATGAGAAGATGATCGACCAGTTTGATGCTGTCGTGGCGGATAAAGGATTTGCATGGAAACTGCGCGATGTACTGCCGGCGGTATATACGGCGGGAGAGCAGGCCGGTGCATTGACCGAAGAGGGTGCCAAATTGTTAGATCCCACGGGAACGCTGCAGGCGGGAATACCTCTGTGCCCTCCGGAGGGCGATGCGGGCACAGGCATGGCGGCAACCAACAGCGTGGCGAAGCGTACAGGAAATGTGTCGGCGGGAACGAGTGTGTTCGGTATGATCGTTCTGGAAAAAGAGTTATCCAAGGTGTATGATGCGATCGATCTTGTGACCACGCCCGACGGAAGTCTGGTAGCTATGGTGCACTGCAATAACTGCACCTCCGACCTGAATGCATGGGTAAACATTTTTAAGGAATATTCCGAGCTGATGGGAATGAAAGTGGATATGAACGAGCTGTACGGCAATCTCTACCGCGAGGCGCTTAAGGGCGATGACGACTGCGGCGGACTGCTGGCATACAACTATTTCTCCGGAGAGCACGTGACAGGATTCAATGAGGGACGACCTTTGTTTGTCCGCACACCGGATGCGAAATTCAATCTGGCGAACTTCATGAGAGTGCACTTGTTTACTTCTCTCGGTGCACTGAAAACAGGGCTTGATATTCTGCTGAAAGAAGAGGGTGTGCAGGTGGATGAGATTCTCGGACACGGCGGACTCTTTAAGACTAAGGGAGTTGGACAGAGTATTCTGGCGGCTGCGATCGATGCGCCGGTGAGCGTTATGGAGACGGCGGGCGAGGGCGGCGCATGGGGTATTGCGCTGCTTGCTTCCTACATGATCAACAAAGGTGCAGACGAGAGTCTTGCAGCATTTCTTGACAATAAGGTGTTCGTGGGACAGAAGGGCGAGAAGATGGCTCCCAAAACATCGGATGTACAGGGATTCAACCAATTCATGAAGCGTTACAGCGCCGGACTTGCAATCGAGAGAGCGGCGGTCGAACATATGACATGAAGATGAGATGAAGATGTACCAGGGCTGTATAGTACACAGCCTAAGTATATCTAAACATCTCTGAAAGAATGTGATAAAGCACACATTCTTCCGATATTGAGAGAAAGGTGTTGATGATATGTTAGAGGATTTAAAGAAGCGGGTCTACGAGGCAAACATGCTTTTACCGAAGTACGGTCTGGTCACTTTTACATGGGGCAATGTCAGTGAGATTGACAGGGAGAGCGGCATCTTTGCGATCAAGCCAAGCGGTGTGGACTATGATAAGCTGACACCCGATGATATGGTGTTGATGGACTTAAGCGGCAATAGAGTCGAAGGAAAATATAATCCATCCTCCGATACAGCCACCCACGTGGAACTGTACAAAGCGTATCCGGAGATCGGCGGTGTGGTGCACACCCATTCTTCCTATGCCACAAGCTGGGCGCAGGCGGGCAGGAGTATTCCCTGCTACGGCACTACCCACGCGGACTATTTCTACGGGGAGATACCGTGTCTGCGATGCCTTAACGCCGATGAGATTGAGGATGCCTATGAGAAAAATACGGGACTCTTAATCGTGAATGAATTCAAGAGGATGGACAAAGATCCTACGGCGGTCCCGGCGGTACTGTGCAAGAATCACGGGCCTTTTGCGTGGGGTAAGGATGCCCACGAGGCGGTACATAACGCGGTTGTTCTGGAGGAGGTTGCGAAAATGGCGTACCGCGCGGAGACGATTAATGCGGACATCAAACCCGCACCGCAGGAACTGCAGGATAAGCACTACTACAGAAAGCACGGTGCGAATGCTTACTACGGGCAGGGTAAATAGCGCAACATCCGCCAATTAATAAGCAAAAATTTGCTAGTAGCAGAGCGCGGTTTGTGCTATGATGTGTAAGGATATGGAAATATGCGTTACGAATGCGCAGATTAAGAAATAACAAAACAAAAAGACGGAGGTTAGCGATGAACAAGTTAGAGTTACAAAAAACAGCTAATGAAGTCCGCAAAGG
>JAFLTD010000133.1 GCA_022510625.1 Lachnospiraceae bacterium | reverse complement strand
TCCGCACATTAGAGGATTGGGAGGCGGGGCGGCGCACCCCGCCGGAATATATTCCTCGACTGATAGAGTATCAGATGAAGTATGAGAAACTGATGAAAAGCAATAAGATGGATTAAACCCCTCAAATTCGATGGGTTTAGATAATAAAAATATGGAAGATGCTATTACTATAAGCAATAGCTGTATTCTGCCGGAGGGCTGGACAGTGAAGACGCTTATGGAACCCCACGATTCCAAGCCGCATAATCCTGATATTGCTAATGTTTTCTATCGTGCAGGTTGCATTGAAAACTGGGGCCAGGGTATTCAAAAGATCTGTGATGAATGCAGGGAGATAGGTGCGGAAATTCCAGTTTATGAACTTATTGGAACTACATTGCGGATTCGCTTCCAGGCACTGGAAAGTGCTCTTATAGATCAACCTAAAGTTTCAAAGTATCAGCCTGATACTTTGGATGATACTTTGGCAGATAAGATTGTTGCTTTGTTAAAAGAAGACCCCTCTATAACACAAGCAGTTTTGGCAGAAAAAACCAAAGTATCAATAGCTTCCATTAAGCGAACTATGAAGATACTTTCGGATAAAGGAAAGATTGTCCGCAAGGGTGGTAAACGGTACGGGTATTGGGAAATAAATGATTAAAGTTGAAGCGGCTTTCGGAAATATACCGAGAGCCGCCATTTTGATGTCTGATTTTTTAAAATGTGGTTTTTCTCAAAACGTCTTCCAATGCTTTAATTGCGAAAGGCCTGACTCAAATTGCGCACGGCGCTCTTTCTCCTCCAATTGATCGGGATTCGGCATATGGCTGACAAGAAAATCAATCAGGGATTCCTTTGATTGGTAAACAAATTTGCCGTCTGCATAGCACCATTTGCAATAATCTTCATTGTAGCTTCCGTCAGTCTCTTTGCTGATCACGCTGTCTTCGCTTAACGGCATTCCGCAGCACTGGCAAATAAGCTGTCTCGGAGAGCCGAGCAAAGTGTTGATCGACACATCAAATTCCCGGGACAACAATTTCAGTGTGTCCGTATTTGGCTGCGTTTCACCGGTTTCCCAACGGCTGACCGCCTGACGGGTAACCATCACACGCTCCGCCATTTGTTCTTGCGTAAGGCCTTGTTTCTCTCTCAAGTCTTTGAGAATGTCCTTTATCTCCATAATTATTTCCTCCTCAGCAGTGATTCTCCTTTATTATAAGAGAAATCGGTATACTCGACAAGCAACCCGTTGTTGCTGTATCCTTTCAAGTTGAAAGCAGAAAGTGATATATCTACACTTATACCTGCCACATTGCAAGAATATGCCAAAATGATACAAAAATGATGCAACTTTGATGCATTTGTGCTGTATACTGTAGGCACAAAATCGAAAGAGAGGGGCATCATACTATGTGTGAAGAGGAGATCAAGGAAACAAAGAGCGGTAAATGGAAATGGATATTGCCTGTGGCATTGTGTGTCTGTATCCTGCTGGGGATAGGGGCAGCGGTGGCGCCGGGATTCTTGCAGCCGAAGGGGTGCCTGGATTATACAGTGCAAATGGAGCAGCACTATGTGGAGTATTCTGAGGAATATGAATACTGGGATGTGCTTACCGTGGAATATCCGAGACTTCAGGATGCAGATACAGAGCTACAGAACAAGATCAACGATGCCCTGTACGATACGGCTATGGATAGAGTGAATTATTGGCATCTGTCACCGGACGAAGAAGTAAAGGATTTCCAGCAGAATTTTTCTATCTTCTGCAGTGATGTGACAGCCGATGTGCCGTTCCACAGTCAGTATCTTCTCAGTGCAGATTATCATGAGCTTTATTCAGCGGGTAATCCTGTATGGTATACCATGATTACGGAGCGGGCCGCCAATGTGGATTTACTTACGGGAGAAGTCTATGAGCTGAGGGATATACTAACCATTGACGAAGGATTCATAGAACTGTGGTGTGATGCGGCGCAGGACAAATACGGTGAACCTTTTGAAGGTGATAGTGAGGAATACGAGCTTTTTCTTTCGTGGTTTCTGGATGAAGATGAAGAGATGAAAGAATTTTATCAGTTCAGTAATTTCTTTTATCCCACGCAGGACGGTACTTTCATGATTGGACTTGCCTATGATCCCAAACCTGCAGCCATCTATGCCGCGGAGCCTAGGGATGTCACTTTCAGTGTGGAGCTGGACGCCGACCGGCTCACGCCGTTTCGGACGGAATCGGAATTCTGGGAACAATATGAGCGCTCCGAGCAGACGGGGCAGATTCTGGAATGTGAGGATCTTCAGTCGAATCTGTGGCTGGATGACAATGCCGGTGTATGGAGCTACTGGGAAGAAAGAGGTCAATGATGAAATTATTAAGGAAAATACGGATTGCCGTGACGGCCCCGGTGCTCGGATTTGTGTTCATCAATGTTACGGTGCATGCTGTTGGAGAATCTTATCCTCTGGTGTACGTGGGGAAAGGCAATGAAATTACATATCTCACCGATATGGACCATAGCGATGTCTATGAGGTGAAAGAAGGGGATACTCTGTGGGAAATTGCCGGAGAGCAAATGGGAGATGGCAAAAGCTACCTGGAATTGGCAGAAATCAACAGTGACTTGATAAAAGATCCCAACCTTATTTTACCGGGTATGATGCTTCAAATGCCGTCAAGCGGTGTGCGTCTGAAAGGAGAAAGTGGGTATAAATGGGAGGGCTATTACCGCTTCGCTCATCCTGTGGGCTGGACGGTGGGTTATTTGGACGTAGGAGAGACCTATGCCAATTTTAATCTGTCAGGTGATGGCTTGGAAAATATCGCTTGTCTGGTACAGGACAAGGATAGCGCTATGATGAGAAATACCGGAGACTGGGAGAACTGTTGCGAGCAGATTCGCAATTACGCACAGGAACAGTATCCGGATTCGGTAGAAGACCTTGCGTTTCGGCATTATCAGACGGAGGATGGAGAGGATGTCTATCTGTATTCTTACACCTATAAGATAGATTTGGCAGCGTATGGAATGGAAGGCAGTATCCCCATCAATGTGTGTATGGGCATCCATCTTACAGAGCATATGCAGGCTCAGTTTTTGGGACTTAGCAGTGACACGGAGATTCAGAATCAGGTGCTCTACACGGCAGGTACCTTCAAGGAGCTGGGCAAGCCCCAAACTTCTCTTGCAGAGTCCTCCAATATGGCTATCGGACCGGTGTATTCATGGGAACTTGCAGGGATGTTCAATCCTTTTACCTGGGTAGAGCAATTCTATGACGAGCTGATGAGAGAAATATTGGATATACCTAAGGAGCAGACCCTTAAAGAGAAGTTCCTGGAAGGACCAAGAGGCAATTGAGTGTATTTTTTGGAATTTATAGAGTATTCAGAGGTAAACATCTTATGAAAAAGAGACTGATACAAATCACATTGACAATGATTTGTGCTGCGAACCTTCTTGCAGGCTGCGGTGAGCGCCCGGAAGAAACCGGGACGGAAGAGATTCAGATCACTGAGACGAAAATCCCCCGGGAGGACGGACTGATGCCGGAGAACAGTCTTGATGAAGCTGATGAGCCGATGCCGGAAGCGCAAGTGCAGGAGGAAGAAGAATCACGCGTTGAATCGCCGGAAGAACAGGTGCAGGAGGAAGAGGAAGGACGTGTTGAGCCGACGGGAGAGCACGACAGGCAGATGCTTGCACTTCTGGATGAATCCTGCGGTTCGCAAATCTATGTATATACTAGCGTGGATATGAATAAAGACGGCATAAACGAGATGATCGGTGTGACAGATGACGACTTTGCCGTCTGGTATTGCAGCAGTGACCTGGCAGAGTGCTATATGGTGTCGGACGGACCATCACAAGGTTACGATGACTGTGCGATCAAAGAGATAGAATTTAACGAGGAAAGGCATGTTGTCATAAACACTTACAATTTGATAGGTAATAGTAAGTCGTACAGTATATTGGCTCTGCACGACGGGAAAATGGAAATACTTGTGGATGACAATTACGGCTATGTATATGCGAACGAGAAAAACGACATCATTCTCGATGTTGAGTCCTATGACGGAGAATATGATAAGGATGGTGATTTCTGGCTGATGCACACTTGGGTCGACACCTATCTTTACTATGAGGGTGGAAAATACAAGGAATATGGTGCAGCGGCGCTTGATGAGAAGGATTTTCTCAAATATGACAATGCGCGGGAAGTACTTGATGAGATAGATCGGGAAAACAGGAATGAGGATGTCCTCGAAATGCGCTACTCCTATTTTATCAGAGAAAATGGCATCGTACATATTCAATGTGAGGAGGAGAGCGAATGGTTCATTGACTATTACTACTATACTTTTCGCGTAAATGAAAACCGTCTCGATGTCGAGATGTCCCAAAATTATGGAATCATGTATCCGATTTTATCACAGCTGGATGAGGTGACATATCCGTAGAAGGCGAAAAAGGGGACAATGCTCTGTGCAAGGGCATTGTCCTTTTTATTGCTTTACCGAAATGTAAGACAATTCTTAAAATTTTTTTATTATTGAAGAGTTTTACGCTTTAATACGGTTATATATGATAGGATAGTAGATGGCAGATGTGGCTTGGAGTGATGGGGCGATATCCTTGCCGCATCACACGGACTGAGAGCTGAGGATTTTACAGTAGACAAGGAGCCAAAGTGTATCGAATACTGATCATAGAGGATGATTTTTCTATGGCAAAAGCCATGAAGAAGCAAATAGAATCTTGGGGGAATGAGGCGAAGCTGGTCGAAGATTTTTATAATGTCATGGAGATCTTCACCGGGTACGATCCTCATATGGTACTGGTGGACATTATGCTGCCTTTCTATAACGGGTACCATTGGTGCAGTGAGATTCGCAAGGTTTCCGACATTCCCGTCATTTTTATATCATCGGCATCGGACAATATGAATATTGTCATGGCCATGAACATGGGCGGAGATGATTTTCTTCCGAAGCCGTTGGATCCCGATGTCATGATGGCGAAGATTCAGGCAGTACTTCGCAGGGCATATGATATGGGGGGGGGTAACACTGCCGTCCTGGAGCATCGGGGCGCCGTGCTCAATCTGAACGATACTTCCCTGACCTATCAGGGAGAACGCATAGAGCTGACCAAGAATGAATTTCGCATTCTGCAGACACTGATGGAGAATAGAGGCAGGATTGTCAGCAGGGATATGCTGATGACGAAACTCTGGCAGACGGACTCGTACGTGGAGGAAAATACGCTGACCGTAAATATCAATCGCCTGCGAAAGAAGCTTGATAACATTGGGCTTGAGGGATTTATCACCACAAGGGTCGGCAGCGGTTATATTGTTGAGTAGTGGGGGATGCGCCAAGGAGTGCACATGAGTGTCATCGTGCAGACGGGGTGTACGCGCCAAAGTAAGGAGTACACATGGAAAAACTTAAATGGTATCAACTTGTTCTGAAATATTTGCATGAGCACGTGAAAATGGCGCTTACCTTCGCATTGTTTACCGCGATATACGCGGTGGTGTTCTTTCTCTACGATTTGGAGGCGGAGGCCATTTTCTATGCGGTGGTGCTGTGCGTCCTTGTATCCATCGTGATTTTGGGAGCGGGATTTATCGGGTTTTACGGGGAATATCGCAGGCGGCTGCTGATTCTTAATGATATACAATTGGAATTTGAGAACCTTCCGGAAGCAGACACTCTCCTGGAGGAGGACTATCAGCAGATGGTTCGTGCTCTCGGACGAATCAATATCGAGCATCTGACGGATTGGCAGAAGGAACGGCAGGAAAGCTTAGATTACTACACGACATGGGCCCATCAGATCAAAACGCCCATTGCGGTCATGCGGATGACTCTGCAGGGGGAGGACACGGAGGAACACAGAGAACTTCTGGCAGAGCTGTTCCGCATTGAACAGTATGTGGAGATGGTGCTTTCCTATATTCGGCTTGGCAGCCACCAGTCGGATTTCGTATTTCAGGAGTGTGACCTGGACGCCATCATCAAGCAGGCTGTCCACAAGTACGCAGCCATGTTCGTCAGGTGCAGAGTCAGCCTTGTTTATGAACCGGTGGAAATGACGGTGCTGACCGATGAAAAGTGGCTTCTGTTCATTATAGAACAGTTGTTATCCAATGCGGTCAAGTATACGAGAGAGGGAACTGTGACGATTTCGGTGTCCCCGGAGCAGGTCTTGTCCGTGGCTGACACCGGAATGGGCATTGCGCCCGAAGATCTTCCCCGGATTTTTGAAAAAGGGTTTACGGGCTATCACGGAAGAGCGGATAAGAAGGCGACCGGTCTTGGATTATATCTGTGCAGGCAGACTGCCGACAAGTTAGGTATCCGCATCAGTGTCCGGTCAGAGGTGGGAAAAGGCAGTACATTTTTCCTGGATTTACATAAGGAACGACCCATGCCGGAATAAAGTCTTATAGAAGAAAGACGGAATCGGATCAAGATGGAACGGAACCTTACAAAAATGTCACATGAAACGGCCGAAATGTCACATGAATCGATGTCGGACATTACGGTCGTTATGTTATATTTTGGGGTGTGAAAACGCCCGGGGCAGCTTTTGACCGCATCAAAAGAGCCGGAGCACTCAAAAGGGAGGTCATCTAAATGGCTATATTGGAAGTTTCATGCCTGAAAAAGATTTATACGACACGTTTCGG
>JAFLTD010000132.1 GCA_022510625.1 Lachnospiraceae bacterium | reverse complement strand
GTAAGAGAGAGCATTACGAGAAGCCCAGCGTAAGACGTAAGAAGAAGTCCGAAGCGGCAAGAAAGCGTAAATACAATTAAGTTAAGTATGAGGCAGACTCAAGTTTTTGAGTCTGTTTTTCTTTGCCGGGCAACTCTTCGGCATATCCGTTGTCCCAGAACAATATGTATAGTAAATAAGAAATATTCATAACAGAGTATGTAGGAGTGGGAGTGACTGTGTTGCGAAGAATGGGAAAACGGATTGCAGTATGGCTTATATTGGGATGTTTCATGCTAAATATCGGATTTATGTGTACATCTATGATTGTGTGGGCTGCGCCGGATGTTTCTACACCGTCTTATATCGTGATGGAAGCCTCTACCGGACAGGTGATATGCGAACAGGATGCCGATACGAGGAGAAGTCCTGCGAGTATTACCAAGATTATGACGCTTCTTATCGTTTTTGAACACTTGAAAAGCGGAAGGATCCATTTGGATGATCAGGTGACTACAAGCGCTTATGCCAAGTCTATGGGCGGTTCACAAGTTTATCTGGAGGAGGGTGAAACACAGACGTTAGAGACGATGATTAAATGCATCGCTGTTTCATCGGGAAATGATGCCAGTGTTGCGGTTGCAGAGTACATAGCGGGGAGCGAGAGTGAGTTCGTCAAGCTGATGAACGAGAAAGCTGAGGCGTTGGGTATGCAGAATACTCATTTTGAGGATTGCTGCGGATTGACGGATTCCGACGATCATTACTCCTCGGCCAAAGATGTGGCGATCATGTCGAGGGAACTGATCACCAGGTATCCGGAAGTATTTGATTATACGCAAATATGGATGGAGGATATAGAGCATAAAACCAATGCAGGTACATCGACCTTTACTTTATCCAGTACCAATAAACTGCTGAAGCAATATGAGTGGACGACGGGACTCAAAACCGGCTCCACATCAAAGGCATTGTATTGCCTTTCAGCTACGGCAAAGAGGGATGATATGGAGTTGATAGCCGTACTGATGGCAGCGCCGGACAGTAAGACCCGTTTCCAGGATGCCATATCCCTGTTAAATTTCGGCTACAGTGTAAGCCAGATGTACCGCGATGAGAACAAGGATGCCCTTCCGGTTCAGAGGGTTGAAGGCGGTATAGAAGACACCCTGTATCTGACTTATGCAGGTCCGTTTGAGTATCTGGATACTAAGGGAAGTAATCTGAGTCAAATACAGAAGGAAATCAGTTTGCCCGACAGCGTCAAGGCACCGATAGAAGAAGGGGATGCCATTGGCGAAGCGGTATATAAGATTGATGGAACGCGAATCGGAAGCGTGTCTATTCTGGCAGCTAAGGGTGTCGATCAAGCGGGATATAAGGATTACTGGAAAAAAGTATGGATTTTGTATCTGATGAAAAGATAAACCGTACGGTGCGAACAAGAGTTTGCAGATTGCGGGAACATGTTGTTTTATGATATACTTTATAAGCTGTCCGGGTACGGCAGCGTATGGAGAAGGGTAAAATATGATAGAAGTTGTTTTGGCTTGCTTGGGAATAGCGGTAGTACTGTGTCTGCTCATATCAGCACGGGACTGTAACCGGTTTGTCACAGTGGAATACGAAGTTGAGTCGGATAAGGTGACAAGGCCATGTAAGTTTATTCTTCTGTCGGATTTGCATAACAAATCTTACGGCAAAGATCATGAGAGATTGGTTGATAAAATCAACAGTATATCTCCCGACGCGATTCTGGTGGCGGGAGATATGCTGACGGCCGCAAAAGGACATGCGTTCGGAGTGACGTTGTCCCTGATGCGGC
This sequence comes from Lachnospiraceae bacterium, assembly GCA_022510625.1. Classification (GTDB taxonomy): domain Bacteria; phylum Bacillota; class Clostridia; order Lachnospirales; family Lachnospiraceae; genus UBA3282. The sequence goes on along the minus strand of JAFLTD010000132.1, from coordinate 4,907 downwards.
AGCTGTCGCCACGGTATAAAATATATTATGGGATGGGTAATCACGAGCACAAAATGAAATTGTATCCGGAACAGTACGGAACAACATACGACGATTTTGTGGCAGAATTGTCTGCGATGGGGATTGAGCCTCTTGTCAATGAGAATACCTATCTGCCCGAATACAACGTGTCAATCTGCGGTGCACAGATTGACAGCTGCTTTTTTAAAAAGTTTACGAAGTATCCGATGGACGAGCAGTATCTGCCCAAAATATTGGGAGAACCAAGAGAGCATGCCTGTCAGATATTAATTGCGCACACACCGCAATACTTCGAGGAGTATATCGCCTGGGGCGCCGATCTGGTAGTATCCGGGCATGTACACGGAGGTATTATGAAACTGCCGATTCTCGGTGGTGTGCTCTCACCGAATATGACTCTATTTCCCAAATATGACGGCGGCAAGTTTGTGCAGGGGAAGGCAACTATGATTCTAAGCAGGGGGTTGGGAACACATACAATTCCCGTAAGGGTTTTCAACCCGGGTGAATTGGTATCAATCAACTTAATGCCTAAGCATACCCGCGAATAGAAAGGACAAGTATCATGGCGATTCCTGTAAAATTAGAGGTGTTTGAAGGACCATTGGATCTGCTTCTGCACTTGATTGATAAGAATAAAGTGGATATCTATGACATTCCGATCGTAGAAATCACGGAACAATATCTGGATTACATTAAGCAGATGGAGACAGAAGATATGAATGTCATGAGCGAATTTCTTGTCATGGCGGCTACTCTTATCGACATTAAATGCAGAATGCTCCTGCCCAAAGAGATTAATGAGGAGGGCGAGGAAGAGGATCCGAGAGCGGAACTGGTAGAAAAATTGCTGGAATATAAAATGTGTAAATATATGTCCTATGAGCTGCGTGACCGTATGGTGGACGCAGAACGCAGCCTTTACAAGAGGCCCACGCTTCCCAAGGAGGTGGCCGATTACAGGCAGCCGGTAGATTATGAGGAACTGATCGGTGATATGACTCTGCAGAAGCTGCATGAAATATTCAAGCAGATCATGAAGCGTCAGGAGGATAAAATCGATCCGGTCAGGAGCACTTTCGGAAATATTGAAAAGGACGAGATTGACATGGAACTGAAGACGACTTTTGTGGAAGCCTATGTACGGAGCCATAAAACTTTCAGTTTTCGCAGATTGTTGGAGAAACAGAACAGCAGGATGGAAGTGATTGTTACATTCCTGGTGATTCTGGAAATGATCAGGACCGGCAGAATCGGAATCGAGCAGGAAGATACTTTTTCGGATATCATCATTACGACAAAGGATGTGAACGACGATACACCTGTGCAGCTCACATCGATTTCGGAATAGGAATACATAGTAAGAGGGAACGGATATGGAAAGAGCAAAAGCGAAGGCAGTACTGGAAGCGATTCTTTTTACGATGGGGGACTCGGTCAGCATAGAAAGTCTTGCATCGGTCATTGAAGAAGATCGGGAGACGACTAAAGAGATTTTAGGGGAAATGGCGCAGGATTACAGTGCACAGGATAGAGGTGTCGGGCTGACAACATTGGACGATGCCGTTCAAATGTGCACCAAAGGGGAATTGTATGAGTATCTCATCAAAATCGCCAAGGCACCGAAGAAGTTTGTGCTGACAGACACGCTGCTGGAGACGCTGTCCATCATTGCATATAAGCAGCCGGTGACAAGGCTGGAGATCGAAAAGGTCAGAGGTGTGAGTTGCGATCATGCAGTAAATAAACTGTTGGAATATGATCTGATTACGGAGGTGGGGCGTATGGATGCACCGGGACGTCCGCTGCTTTTCGGTACAACGGAGCAGTTTCTTCGAAGTTTCGGCGTAAAGTCGCTTGAAGACCTGCCGGAGTTGAATGCGGTGCAGATTGAGGAGTTTAAGCAGCAGGCGGAGTCGGAGGTGCAGCTGCAATTGGATATTTAAAAGTTATTATCGTCATATGAATGCCATGTGCGCATATATTTTAACGAAGAAGCATCAGGGTTAATATATGTGTATTGTTGCAGATAAAAAACGGTCATATTTAAACAAAATTTTGAACAGGGCAGCTGCCGCATTGTTGGCGACTGCCTTGTTTTGCTGTTCGAACGCTTCGGTCATGGCACAGGATGGCGAGGTGAAAAAGGAACAGGATTTACAACTTTATGCGCAGGCGGCGGTTCTCATGGATGCAGATTCGGGGCGTGTCCTGTACGGCAAAAATGAAAAGGATGTTCTTCCCATGGCCAGCACCACCAAAATCATGACCTGTGTTCTTGCCCTGGAGTACGGTAATCCGGATGACATTGTGGAGGCATCCGCATATGCGGCAACTATGCCTAAAGTTAGATTGGGCGTAAAACAAGGAGAACGCTACAGGATGGGCGATCTTCTATATTCACTTATGTTGGAGTCTCACAATGATTCGGCAGTTGTGATTGCGGAGGCAGTTGGCGGAAGTGTGGAAGGGTTTGCGTCAATGATGAATCAGAAAGCGAGAGATATTGGGTGTTATGATACATATTTTATCACGCCGAACGGCTTGGATGCAGTTGTCAATGACAGCGGAAAAGTTCATTCTACAACGGCGGAAGATCTGGCGAAGATCATGGCATACTGTGTGACGGATTCGCCTGCAAAAGAACTTTTTTTGGAAATTACACAGACGATGAGTTATGATTTTACAAATGCGGAGGGAACCAGAAGTTTTCACTGCAACAACCATAATGCTTTCTTAAGTATGATGAAGGAAGCAATTTCAGGAAAGACGGGATTTACAAACAGCGCTGGATACTGCTATGTGGGTGCAGTGGAGAGCGAAGGCAGAATTTTTACGGTTGCGCTGCTTGCCTGCGGATGGCCTAACAACAGAAGCTACAAGTGGAGCGATATGAAGAAGCTGGTGACCTACGGCATGGAACGGTATGAATACAGGGATATTTATGAACAGCGCGAGTTTCAAAACATCCGGGTACATAATGGTATTGATGCGGAATCGGGTGCTCCGTATAAGGAAGCGTATGTGGCGGTACAGATTGACGACAGAGGAGAACAAAACATACCATACCTGCTCTGTGAAGATGACGAGGTGGAGATCAGAGTGCAGATATCAGACGTGTTATGGGCGCCGGTGGCGGAACATGAAGAGGTCGGGGCACTCTCTTATTATCTGAACGGAACACTTGTCAAGCGTTTTCCCATCATTACCGCGGCGGCGGTAGAGGAGCGTACATACGGCTTTGTGTGCAGATACCTTTTGATGATTTTTCTGCCCCGGTAGTTTTCTTAGCAAAATCTTGGCATTTTTGAATAAAATTTTTAAATAAAATTTGGAAAATTAACTAGTCTAGTTGCCGAATATATGTTATACTACGTTCGTGTGCTATGCACATTGTGATAACGTTTTGTTTATTTAATATTATGATAAATGGAGGGCTGAAAAATGAGTACTACTTCTCAAGCGAGCCAAAGAATTAATGCTTTGCTCGATGAAAACAGTTTCGTTGAGATCGGTGCGCTCGTGACGGCGAGAGCTACGGATTTCAATTTGAAACAGGCAGAAACTCCTTCTGACGGTGTTGTGACCGGCTACGGAGTGATTGACGGCAATCTTGTGTATGTGTATAGTCAGGACGCATCCGTTTTAAACGGAACCGTCGGTGAAATGCACGCAAAGAAAATTGCAAACCTCTATGATCTGGCATTGAAGACAGGTGCGCCTGTGATCGGATTGATTGACTCTGCCGGACTTAGACTTCAGGAGGCCACGGATGCGCTGAACGGTTTCGGTGAGATCTATATGAAACAGGCACTCGCCTCCGGCGTGATTCCTCAGATTACGGCTATATTCGGAAGCTGCGGTGGTGGACTTGCTTTGATTCCCGCCATGGCGGACTTCTCTTTCATGGAAGAGAAGAAGGCTAAGCTGTTCGTCAACTCTCCTAATGCGTTGGACGGCAATGAGATTTCCAAATGTGACACATCTTCCGCAGCCTACCAGAGTGAAGAGACCGGACTTGTGGATGTGGTAGGTGACGAGGCGTCAATCCTGGCACAGATCAGGCAGCTTGTTTCCATGCTGCCCGCAAACAATGCGGAGATTGCGATAAGCGAATGTACGGACGATTTGAACAGGGCATGTGCGGAGATCGCTAACTGTGTGGGTGATACAGCCATCGCGTTGTCCCAGATTGCTGATGACGGTATATTTGTGGAAGTTAAGCAAAATTATGCGAAAGATATGGTTGCCGGATTTATCAAACTGAACGGTGCGACTGTCGGTGCGGTAGCAAACCGTACGGAAGTATACAATGCCGACGGCGAGGTGACCGACAAGTTTGATGCGGCATTATCTGTCAGAGGAGCGGTGAAAGCAGCAGAGTTTATCAGTTTCTGTGATGCTTTTGATATTCCGGTTCTTTCCCTGACCAACGTGAAGGGGTTTGCGGCGACTAAGAGTTCCGAACAGAGAGTAGCTAAGGCTGTCGCTAAGCTTACATATGCTTTTGCCAACGCTACGGTGCCTAAGGTGAATGTGATTATCGGCAAGGCATACGGAAGTGCCTATGTGGCAATGAACTCCAAAGCAGTCGGCGCTGACATTACAATCGCATGGCCCAATGCCGAGATCGGTATGATGGATGCGGGACTTGCTGCCAAGATTATCTGTGACGGACAAGGCTCGGATGCCATTGATGCATGTGCAAAAGAGTATGCGGCACTTCAGAACAATGTGACAAGTGCGGCAAGGAGAGGATATGTTGACCAGATCGTTGAGCCTGTCGATACAAGAAAGTATGTCATCGGCGCTTTCGAGATGTTAGCTACTAAGAGTGAAGGCCGTCCGGATAGAAAACACGGTACAGTCTAGAAAGGATGATGCTT
>JAFLTD010000131.1 GCA_022510625.1 Lachnospiraceae bacterium | reverse complement strand
TGCTGCTTCCGCCCTGTATCTTTAATACGGTTCCCTCGAACACCTGAATTCTCTCACGGTTGCCTTCCTTGATCTTACCGTATACTTTAACGGTATCACCGACATTAAAATCGCTTACCGTCTCTTTCAGCTGTTCTGCTTCAATCTCTCTGATAATCTCGTTCATAATCTGCCTCCTACTGATATGGATGTTCTTAATACATTCTTGTAACAGAGGACCATCTTTTTCGCAACAGTAATAATTTAGCATAGATTTGAGGGAAATGCAAGTGGTTTTCCTGTATTTAATATCCTAGGTAACCTTAATTATAAATTTCACTTGTTTTCCACTACCGTCTAACGCCTTAATCGTAAATGTTGTCGTGCCCCTTTGGTTACATACAAATTTAAAGTATCCACTTCCCCCTGCGCCCTTTTTATAAGGCGTATAATCCAGCGTAGGCGATGCTACTTTCGGTGATGATGAAGTAATCGACATTGGTCCACAGCAATTTGAAGTAAAAGAAACTGTAATTACTCCATTTTTTTCCACTGGTTGGTTCAAACTAATGTACGTTGTCGGAGGTGCTATATAAAACTGTCCTGTCCCGACAACACCACTTCCATCTTTCGCTGTTGCGTATATATCAACATAGTAGAGTTGGTCTAGCGGTAAACCACGGGGAATCGACACTTTACCTGACGAATTAACTGTAATCCCCAAACTATCAGTAACCTCTTTATCAACACTCCAATCAACTTTCTTATTTGATACTGCTCCGTATTCGGTCTCAAAAGTCGCTGTCATCTGTACGCTCTTGCCAGGAACAACACAGCCCATTTCACCTTTCTTCGGTGCAATGTTGATTCTGGATGCCGGATTGCAGACCGTTACTGTAAAGGATGCCTTCTTCTTACTGCCGTCTGTCGCTTCCACCGTGATGGTTGCCTTACCGGTAAATTTGCTTCCTGTCTTCAAAGTAATCGGAATCGTAAGTGTATTTCCTTCAACTTTCCCGGCACCTTCTGATACCGTAACAAGACTCTCGTTGCTGCTTGCAACTTTATAATTACCCTCAAACTTGACACCGTCCGAACCGGTGAGCTTGGCATAAATCGTAGTCTTATACTTATCTGCGCTCAAATTTGTTCCGTCTCTAAACAGCGTCGTTTTACTAATCTTTGAACCTTTGTCATCAAGCCATTCCGCTTTCGTGATGCCGCCGCTGACTGTCACGGCACAGGTTGCCTTCTTGTTGCTTCCATCGGTGGAGGCAATCACTACGTTCGCCTTGCCGTACCCTTTACCTGTCGTTTCAATCTTGATAGCTACCCCGGTCAAATTCCTTGCACCGATTGCTGTGACAATAGACGGATTGCTGCTCGTAACCGTATAAGCGTCCGGATCAAATGCTTGCTCGCCGGCGCCTGTAATGGTTGCATTGACTGTTATTGCTGACGGCTTACTTGCATCAGGAGACTTCGTATATAACGTCGTCTTAGTGTTATCCAACGTGATTTTGCCGATGGCCCCGCCATATACTTTTATTTCTTTTGTTGCCGCAGCACCTTTTCCATCAGCTGCAGTTGCTATTACTTTGTAAACTTTTGTCGCTGTACCGGCTTTGACTGTCAGCTTACCGCTTGACTTATTGATTGAAACACCTTCTGCATTGGCTGTTTCCTCATTGTCCAGTGTCCATATAACTTTATTGTTGGAAGGCTTCGCCTGATTAGGATTAAGGCTCGCCTTGAGCGTCAGGCTCTTACCGGCTGCAACGGTGAAGAATTTATCTTCTGTCTGACCCTTGCTGTCTGTAATGGTTATGCTTGTAACAGCCTGCTTTACGGTGATACTAATCGTTGCTTTCTTGTTGCCGCTGTCATTTGCCTTCACAGTGATGGTCGTGGTTCCCGCTGACGATGCGGTAACTTTGCCATTAGAATCCACAGAGGCAACTGCCGGCTTACTACTCGTCCATTGTATACGTCCATTCAATCCGGTCTTAATCTCCACAAGTTCGCCTGCATCATTTTTTTCTTTGGCAACCAATGCAGAAGATAAATCCACAGATTTATTATTAGGAATCCATATCTCTTTTAAGTCTTTACTCTTAGCCGCGTCAAATGAAAGACTCTGAATAGATGAATTTGCTTTAACAACCTGAATTGGGTATGTTACTGATTTCTTTCCGGCATCCTGCGCCGTAACCCTTACAGTATAACTGCCTGTTTCAGCAGTTTTAGTAACCGTCACCTTACCACTACCGTTTATCGTCACACCGGCTTCTTTAGCTGCGTTCTCATTATCCAATGACCATGTGACTTTCTTATTGGTTGCATAAGTCGGACCAATTTTCGCTGACAGTTGAACGCTTTTACCTTGCTCAATATTCTTGGAACCCGAAATCTCAATAGTCTTTACATAAGGTGATAATTTATAACTATAAGATTTCACCGGACCAATCACACCTGATGCATTGATCGCGAAGGCTTTAACAGTAGTTTTCGCGCTCGTCTCGCTATCAAATGAAAGTGTTACGACATTTTTGTCTATAAGTGTAGTATTGGCATCCGGCACTCCATTCTTTAATGCCGGATTCTTACCGTTAGTTGTATAACATAATTTCATGCCGGCCTGTGCCGTGATTGTTATCGTTACGTGCTCATTATCCGTCTTTGCCTTATCAAATTCAATAACAGGCGCTTTCGGCTTCGTAGCTGCCGTGGATAATTTGAATACCTTCGGCAGGCTTGTAATACCTTTGCCCATGCCTGAACCCGCGCTGATCGTATTGCCCTTCATAATGGATTCCAGTGCATCTACACGAGCTTTACCGGTCTTATCCTTCAGGGACGGCAACGCATCTTTACCTGACAAAATAACAGCCGCTTCTCCCGCTGCAACCGGACAAGCCATGGAGGTTCCCTGCATAGATTTATAGTCATTACTATACGTAGACCAGATATCAACGCCCGGTGCCGATAAATCGGTGGAAGAACCATAGTTGGAGAAATAGGCTCTCTGGTTATTGGTATCTGTTGCGGCTACTCCGATAACGTGATTGTAAGATGCCGGATACTGCATAAGTGATCCGCCGTCATTACCTGTAGCAGCAAACACAACGACACCCTTCTTATATGCCTTGTCTAAAACAAACTGAAAAGCCGGATTGCGTCCCGGTCCGCCAAGACTCATGTTGATAATATCTACTTTGGCCGGTGTGGGATCAACCTCTTTTCTTTCGGTATTGCCTTCCTCACTAATCAGATAATTAATGGCTGCTATAATGGTTGAATCATAACCACTCTTTGTTGTATCATTACCAAAGACCTTGGCATTATAAATCTTTGCCTCCGGCGCAACACCCACACCCATACTGCCGTTTCCCAGAGCAGCAATAATTCCCGCAACATGGGTTCCGTGTTTTGCACCATTCGGAGTATAATCATTCACAACGCCGGTCCCATCAACGAAACCTTTGTTATCAATCACATTACTACTCAAATCTGTGTTGCTATCAATACCCGAATCAATAACACCTACTTTGATGTCCTTTCCTTTATATCCTGCATCCCATGCATAGGGCGATCCTATTGTAGTGTGGAACCACTGATATCTGGCATTCGTAGGCTTCAGATACTCATCATTAAATCCGTCCAGCTCATTTAACACTTGCTCATATGTCTCAAGAGTGGGAATATCATCCTCATTCGTCTCTGCATATGTATCATCTATAGAGTACTCTTCTTCCACGACTTCCACATCGGACAATATCCCACTCTCTGCCGAGGGATCTATTTCGCCATACAACTGCCTTTGAAAGTCAGGCCATACTGCCGGCAGATTATTATCCATGTCAGCTGCAACTTCCAATGCCGATTTGACCGTTTTACCCTCACTAAGTTTCATCGTTAAGACACCCATCTGAAAATCTATGATTTCCGCATGAAATGCCTCAGCAATCATCTCTGCATCTTCCTGACTGTCAACAAAGGTAAAAATCTGTCTTTCAGCATACGTCACACCTTCATCACTCTCGTTAAGCTGTTTCAGCATACCGGACAAATCAGCTTTTAATTCCATCTGGGAAGCGTTAAGCTTATATTCTGAAGGCATGTCAGAGAAATCGCCCAAATCGTCCTCATCCGCGTCTTCGTTTACTTCTTCATCCAAACTTTCTTCTTCATCAAGTTCTCCATCAGTTTCCTCATCTATCTCTTCATTATTTTCTTCCTGAGAACCGTCTTCTGAATCTTCACTGTTTTCCTCTTGGGGGCCATCTTCCTTACCCCTCCCCACATCGGAGTCTTCCTCACCGGCATTATCATTTCCTTCTTCGGATTCGGCATCCGTATCAGTATCTCCCGACTCAGTCTGCTCAATACTATCGTCAACCTCTGCCTGATCATCGATCGTACCTTCATCGGAGTTTTCATCTATCTCCGAAGACTGGTCATCCATCTGCGCTTCTTTGGCATATACCATGGGCACACCTGCCAGCGGTTCTGCCAATAATGCTGTTGAAAGGGCAAACGATAATAAAACCTTCCTTAATTTCTTCGCTTTCATTTCTTCCTCCTTTTTAATACTATGAATTGCTATTTAATCTTCCGATTTATGAAACCAGTGTGGGCATAATGGCGAATACAGTATTTATGAATCAAAAGGCTCGTTCCTATAATTTATATATACTGCGGGATATCCGTTCTCTTCCCCCCTGGCTATAACTTGATATGGATCTTCGTCGGTGTAATATGTTGCGACCCCGTTCTGAAAAGATACAAAAACAATACCGTACAATTCGGCAATATTTCTGGCTTCTTCTTCACTTTCTGCCAACGACATCAGTGGTGCCGTCGCTGACATCTCTCCCGACGGCAACTCCAGCTCTATGACCTCCACATGAACGAAGGGAAATTTCGGTCCTATCCCAAAATGCATAAACATAACATACCATCCTGCCAGTATCAATGCAATGACTGCCACAACAATTATCACAACCATCACCATCTTTTTCTTCATTGAATCCCCCTTCTTGTACAGATTATTCTTTTGTCGTACGTTGTTATCATAGCACATCTTTTAGGCAAAAGAAAGATATACAACAAAAAAGCTATCCCTCATCATGGTTCTCAATATATGCCGCATATAAATCGGGGCGAAGTTTCCTGGTCCGCTCTATGGACTGTTCGAGGCGCCATGCGTCTACCTTTGCATGGTCTCCGGAGAGAAGAATCTCGGGAACCCTCTTATCCCGCCACACTTCCGGCCGGGAGTACTGCGGATACTCCAACAGACCGTCATGGAAGGACTCCGTCACCGCCGAATCACTGTTGTGCAGCACACCCGGCACAAGTCTGGCAATGGCATCTACCATCACCATGGCCGGCAGTTCGCCGCCGGTCAACACATAGTCACCGATGGAGACATAATCTGTGACGATCTCCTCCAGAACTCTCTCGTCAACCCCCTCATAATGACCACACAGGAAGATCAGGTCCTCCTCCTTAGCCATCTCCCTGGCCATCTCCTGCCGGAATGTCTTACCCTGAGGTGTCACATAGATGACCCGCGCCCCCACGGTATTCTTCTTTCTCTCTGCAATTTTTGCCTGTACGGCCATACACGCATCATACACCGGCTGCGCCTGCATAAGCATCCCCGCGCCGCCGCCGTAGGTGTAATCGTCCACCTTGCCATGTTTATCCAGCGTGTAGTCCCGAATATTCACCGCATCTATGGTAATATATTCTTTTTCCACCGCTCTCCCGATAATACTGGTGTTTAAACCCTGCATCACCATATCCGGGAAGAGTGTCAGAATATGAAAATTCATCATGATTACCCCGCTTATATTGATATCACATATCATTCAGCACATATAACTTAGTACTCAATTTACATCACTATATCAGTCCGTCCATAATATGAACGGTTATTCTGCCCTGCTCCATATCAATATTTTTGACACATTCCCTAATCGCCGGAAGAAGAACTTCCGTCCCGTCATCCCGCGTCACGATATAGACATCGTTCGCTCCGGTGACCAGAACATCCTTCATCCTGCCAAAATACTCTCCATCCTCCGTCACGACCTCCATATCGATCAGATCAGCGATGAAATATTCATCCTTCTTTAACTTCACCGCCTTATCTCTCGTAACGTACAGTTTGGCGCTCTTGTACTTCTCGATATCATTGATGGAATCATATCCCTTGAATTTGAGAATGGCATACTGTTTGAAGAACTTGACCCCCTCAATTTCCAGATGCAGACGCTCCCTGCCGTTGTCCATGATGACTTCCTTTAATTTCTTGAATCGACCGACATCGTCTGTCGTGGGAAATACCTTGACCTCCCCTTTGATTCCGTGTGTCTGTGTGATAACGCCCACCTGTAATTCAGACTCCATATAATCCTCCGTTTATGCGCAAAGTCAGGTCCGATACCCAACTTGCGAAATTTCTCCGCAAACTCGAAACAGCCCCACGGGATATTCCATGAGGCTGTCTGATTAGATAATTTCTACATCCACTCTCTTATTGTCTTTGGATGACGCTGCTTTCACTACAGAGCGGATTGCCTTGGCAATACGTCCCTGCTTGCCGATCACCTTACCCATATCCGATGCTGCGACATGAAGTTCTACGGTAACGTGCTTACCTTCTTCTTTTTCAGTCACAACCACTTCATCCGGGTTTTCGACAAGAGCTTTTGCGATCACTTCAACCAATTCTTTCATAGTCCACC
>JAFLTD010000130.1 GCA_022510625.1 Lachnospiraceae bacterium | reverse complement strand
GATGAGGAAAAGGAGAAAATATTATGAAAAAGAGCAGAGCGGTTATAAGTTTGATTGTATTTGTTCTGATACTCGGACTGCTTGGATATACGGCGGTTTACGGCATCGGATCGGACAAGTCCGGCTCGGCGTCCAGCATCAAACTGGGACTTGATCTGGCAGGCGGTGTCAGCATCACCTATCAGGTGGTGGGGAAAGAAAATCCCAGTTCCGAGGATATGAATGATACGATTTATAAGCTGCAGCAGCGTGTCCAGAATTACAGCACGGAGGCGCAGGTATATCAGGAGGGAAGCGACCGGATCAATATAGAGATTCCCGGAGTGTCGGATGCCAATGCGATTCTGGAAGAACTGGGTAAGCCGGGAAGTCTGTACTTTATTTCTGAGACGGACAGCGAGGGCAATGTTAATTACCAGTCAGGTTTCGGAATTGACGAGGAAGGTAATCTTGTCACACAGCATATACTGACGAAATCAATAGATGAACTGTTGGCGGACGGCTCCGTTATACTGACCGGCACGGATGTGGCGGACGCACAGGCGAGAGCCCAGCAGGACCGCCAGATGGGCAATGTCGAGAATATCGTTGCCCTGACTTTGAATGATACCGGCAAGGCTGCGTTTGCGGCAGCTACCGAGAAAGCATACAACAACGGCGAGTCGATCGCTATCTTCTATGATGATGCCATCGTCAGTGCTCCCAGCGTCAGTGCTGTGATCACGGACGGCAACGCTATTATCACAATGGGATCGGGCGATGCGGCGGCGGCGCAGCAGCTCGCTTCCACCATCCGTATCGGTGGTCTGAAACTGGAACTTGAGGAATTGCGCTCCAATGTTGTAGGCGCCCAGCTCGGTTCCGAGGCGATTCATTCCAGCCTGATTGCGGCGGCAGTCGGTTTTGCTCTGGTAGTCGTGTTCATGATAGCGGTATACTATATTTCCGGTTTGGCGGCGTCCTTGGCGCTGTGTCTGTATGCGGAATTGATGGTCATCTTACTGTACGCTTTCGAGGCGACACTGACTCTGCCCGGTATAGCGGGTATCATCCTCTCCGTGGGTATGGCGGTGGATGCGAATGTTATTATCTTTGCGCGAATCAGAGAAGAGCTGGCTACCGGTAAAACGGTGCAGTCTTCCATTAAGATAGGTTTCAGCAAAGCGATGTCCGCGATCCTTGACGGTAACATTACGACATTTATTGCGGCGATCGTGCTCTACTTTATGGGCAGCGGCACGATTAGAGGATTCTCGATTACGTTGATGTTAGGTATTGTATTATCCATGTTCACGGCACTGTTTGTCACTAAGTTCCTGTTAAACGCGCTGTATGCCGTGGGAATTCAGAGTGAGAAGGCGTACGGCGTGGGCAAGGAGAAGAAGATCATCAACTTCCTCTCAAAGAGATATCTGTTCTTCGGTCTCTCGGCGGCAGTGATTGTGATCGGATTTGTCGTGATGGGAATCAATACGTCTCAGATGGATATGCCGCTTAACTACAGCCTTGATTTTGTGGGCGGTACGTCTACCACCATGACATTGAATAAGGATATGAGCATTGAGGAGATCGATGCGCAGATCGTTCCGATGATTGAAAATATTACGGGGGACAGCAACGTGCAGACGACCAAAGTTGCCGGGTCCAATCAGGTCATCATCAAGACGAGAACGCTGAACGTGGAAGAGCGTGAACGGTTTGCGGAAATCATGGTGACAAATTTCGGTGTGGATGAGAGCAGCATCACGGCGGAGACCATCAGCGCGACGATCAGCTCCGAGATGCAGTCGGATGCCATCACGGCAATTGTCGTGGCAACGATTCTCATGCTGTTGTATATCTGGTTCCGGTTTAAAGATATCCGTTTCGGTGCAAGTTCGGTGATCGCACTCGTTCACGATGTTCTTGTGGTGCTCGCGTTCTATGCAATCGTGAAGGTGTCTGTGGGCAATACTTTCATCGCATGTATGCTGACAATCGTGGGTTACTCGATCAACGCAACCATCGTGATCTTCGACCGTATCCGTGAGAATTTGCGGGATAAGAAGGACAGAGAAGAGCTGCAGGATCTGGTGAACAGAAGTATTTCACAGACTTTGTCCAGAAGTATCTTCACTTCCTTGACAACATTCTTCATGGTAGCTGCATTGGAGGTCTTCGGCGTATCTTCTATCAGGGAGTTTGCACTGCCGCTGATCGCAGGTATCGTATGCGGTACTTATTCTTCCATCTGTCTGACCGGCGCGATGTGGTATGTGTTCCGCACTAAACTTGGAAAGAAGGCTTCTGCGAAATAGACGCAGGATTCAGGAAGAGTATCATTATATTATGATTTCACAAAGGCGTTCTGTTTGTCGCAGAACGCCTTTATACAAACAATCAGTCACATATAAAGGAATGAGTCCTTCATGGCAAAGTGGGTAGTATCCGCCAAGAAAGCGGAGTTTGATAAGATCGGTGAAAAATTTCATATTGATCCGGTGATTGCCAGGATTATCCGCAACAGAGACATTGAGGATGATGTGAGAATCGAACGGTTTTTGCACGGCACGCTTGAGAATTTACATTCGCCTTATCTGTTGAAGGATGTGGAGAAGGCTGCGGCAATTCTGCAACAGAAGATAGAGCAGGGCAAGACTATCCGTGTGATAGGGGATTATGATATTGACGGCATCTGTTCCACCTATATTCTTTTGACGGGGTTGAAGGCATGCGGTGCGAATGTGGATTTTGTGATTCCGCATCGTATTCATGACGGTTACGGAATGAATGAGCATATGATTGCCGAGGCGCATGAGGCGGGCATTGATACCATCCTGACATGTGATAACGGTATTGCGGCTGCAGAACAGATTGCCTACGCCAAATCGCTTGACATGACGGTGGTGGTGACCGACCATCATGAAGTGCCATACGAAGTGCGGGAGGACGGCACTAGGCAGGAGTATCCGCCGCCGGCAGACGCGGTGATCGATCCGAAACAGGCGCAGTGTGGTTACCCATTCGAGGGAATCTGCGGCGCTGTGGTCGCCTACAAACTGATACAGGTTCTGGCGGATCGGGTTCTTGGGGAAAAGAAATGTGATTTACTGCAGGAGCTATTGGCGTTCGCGGCTTTTGCCACAGTGGGTGACGTGATGGAGCTTGTGGATGAGAACCGGATCATCGTCAAATATGGTCTTAGGCAGATTGCAAAATCGTCTAATGACGGCATGCAGGCGCTTCTGACCGTCAACAGACTGCAGGACAAACCGCTGTCGGCGTATCATGTCGGCTTCGTGCTGGGGCCCTGCCTCAATGCGACGGGAAGACTGGATACGGCACGCAGAGCACTGCAGATGTTTCTGACAAATGATAAGGCGGAGGCAGTGACCATCGCCGGAGAATTGAGGGAGCTCAACGACAGCAGGAAGGACATGACACTGCAGGGCACCAAACAGGCAATTAGTCTGATCGAGGAGAGCAGTCTGCGGGATGATAAGGTCCTGGTCGTCTATCTGCCCGATTGTCATGAGAGTCTGGCAGGTATCATTGCCGGGCGCATCAGGGAGCGTTACCATAAGCCGGTCTTCGTGCTGACAAGGTCTGAGGAGGGTATAAAAGGCTCCGGACGTTCCATAGAGGCCTATCACATGTACGACAAGATGAGCGAATGTAAGGAACTGTACACGAAGTACGGAGGACACAAGATGGCGGCAGGTGTCTCCATGCCGGAGGATAATGTGGAAGTATTTCGTGATTATCTGAATGAACATTGCGGACTGTCGGCAGAAGATTTCGAGGAGAAGATATATATTGATGTGCCCATGCCAATGTCTTATGTGACGACCGATCTCGTGAGGCAGCTGTCCGTGTTGGAACCTTTCGGAAACGGCAATCCGAAACCTGTTTTTGCGCAGAGGAATCTTTGCCTTATAAGAGGCAGGATATTGGGCAAAAATAGCAATGTGGGAAAATACACCGTAGAGGATGACTGCGGCAGACAGTTTGAGATGATGTATTTCGGCAATATGGAAATGTGGCATGCTTTTCTGGTTGATGAGTTTGGGCAGGAGGAGTATGACAGGTTGTATCGGAGCGGGGGCGGTAATATCCGCATCCATGCAATCTATTATCCGGAAGTGGATATCTACGGGGGAAGAGAGCGTCTTCAGATGATTATGCAGGATTACTGCAAGGGGGATATCGTATGAAGAAGAAAATATTGACCGTCACGTTAAACCCGGCCGTGGATAAGACATATACGACACAGAGTGTGATCGTGGGTAATGTGAACAGAATGCGCACAGCCATGAACATTGCGGGTGGCAAAGGGGTCAATGTGACGAAGATCCTCAGGCAATATGGATGTGATGTGGCGGCAACGGGCTTTCTGGGCGGCTACAGCGGCAGATTTATTGAGGAGGAATTGGAAAAGCGCGGAACTGAATGCCGCTTTATACATGTGACGGGTGAGACTCGAAGTAATATGAATATTCTGGCGGATGACGGATATGTTACGGAGATTTTGGAACCGGGGCCCGTGATTTCCGACAGCGAGATGACGGCGTTTCTGGAGCAGTACGATGCGCTGCTTGAGGAATGCGGACTTGTGATCCTGTCGGGTTCTGTGGCACGGGGTGTCAATGCGGATGTCTATGAGACGCTGACTATGCGCGCGGCGGATGTGTCCGTACCGGTTTATCTGGACTCCAGCGGAGACAATCTCAGGTACGGGATGCGCGCCAAACCACAGATGATCAAACCCAACTGGAGGGAACTGGAATATATCATGGGTCGCAGGATTGTGAACCGGGAGGAGATCGTCGAGTCGGCCAAACTGCTTCACGAGGGCGGCATATCCAGAGTTGTCGTGTCCATGGGAAGCAAGGGACTGCTGAGTGTTACCGATGAGGGTGTACTGTATACCGGAGCGGCAAAGATAGAACCCATCAATACGGTAGGATGCGGTGACAGTGTTGTGGCTGCCTACGCAATGTCTTATGTGGCAGGTGAGAGTGAGGAGGAGGCGATTGTGCGTGCCGGTGCGATTTCCGCGGCAAATGCGACCACCGTGGATAGCGCGAACATTCCGTTGGAAACTGCCGAAGCTTTGATGAATAAGATTATAGTGGAGAAGATAGACGTATGAGAACACATACAAAAAGTCTGGTATTCCCAGACTTTTTGCTTTTCTTTATGAGGGGGGGGGAGATAGTGAGCTAATCAACTATCTTGATATTACTTTAAATGTAAAATGTGTCCAAAGTGTGTTTTCTTTATTATAAAAAAATAAAAAAACGGACGATTCCGGCTGCGGGATCTGTATCGCAGCCGTTGAAAACAAACACTATGAAAAGTTGAAAAAGAGCGGTTTTCGTGCTATGGTATTTAGAGTGAGAAAAGAGTAGGGGGTATTAAATGGCAGCACTGAAAGATTTATTGTCAAAGATTGATTATGAATGTATCTGTGGTACAACGGATCAAGAGGTTACGGACATTATATATGATTCCCGCAAAGTCGTGCCGGGAAGTATGTTCATCTGTATAACCGGTGCAATCGCAGACGGGCACACATTTGCTGCACAGGCTGTGGCTGCCGGGGCGGGAGTGATTGTAGTGGAAAAAGAGGTAGATCTGCCGAAGGACGTGCAGGTGACAGTAATCAAGGTGCAGGATACCCACTATGCCATGGCATTCATATCCGCCGCCTTTTTCGGATATCCCGCGGAAGAGATGAAGATTATCGGTATCACAGGAACGAAGGG
The DNA here is from genome assembly GCA_022510625.1 of Lachnospiraceae bacterium. Lineage (GTDB taxonomy): Bacteria > Bacillota > Clostridia > Lachnospirales > Lachnospiraceae > UBA3282. The sequence continues at coordinate 1,109 of JAFLTD010000130.1, read as the reverse complement.
AAAGACTACCACGACATATCTGGTGAAGTCTATTCTGGAGCATGCGGGAAGAAAAGTAGGTCTGATCGGAACGATAGAGATTATCATAGGAGACACACATATTCATGCGGACCACACGACACCGGAATCTTATTTGATTCAGAAATATTTCAGACAGATGGCCGATGCGGGATGCGATACGGTGGTGATGGAAGTGTCATCGCAGGGACTGATGCTTCACAGAACACAGGGATTCACGTTTGATTTTGGTATCTTCACCAACTTGGAGCCGGATCATATCGGCAAGGGAGAACATAAAGATTTCGACGATTATCTGCACTGTAAAGGCTTATTGTTCAAACAGTGCAAAGTAGGTATTGTCAATCATGACGACGCTCATTGGGAAGCAGTCACCGAGGGTCATACCTGTGCGCTGGAAACATACGGGATCGACAGTTCGGCGGATTTGCGCGCCGAGAACATTGCTTTCCTGCGGGAGGAGGGCCGACTCGGCATGGCGTTCGATGTGACCGGGCTGATGAACTTTAGCGCGCAGATAGCAACACCCGGCAAATTCAGCGTGTACAATGCGCTGACGGCAATTGCAATCTGCCGGCATTTTAAGGTCGGGGAGGACGACGTTAAGGCGGCGCTTTTCGCAGCGAAGGTAAAAGGCAGAATCGAGCCGGTCAAGGTGTCCGATGAGTTCACGCTCATGATTGATTATGCGCACAATGCAATGGCATTAAAGAGCCTGCTGAATACGCTTCGTGAGTATGAACCGCACAGACTTGTCTGCCTTTTCGGGTGCGGCGGCAACCGCGCGAAATCAAGAAGATATGAGATGGGGGAAGTCAGCGGGCAATTGGCGGATCTGACGATTATCACTTCCGATAATCCGAGGACCGAAGAACCGCAGGCAATTATCGACGACATCAAAGTCGGTATCGGCAAGACAGACGGTAAGTATGTAGAAATTTGTGATAGAAAAGAAGCAATTGCCTATGCAATATCCCACGGTGAACCGGGAGATATTATTGTGCTGGCGGGCAAGGGACATGAGGATTATCAGGAGATCAACGGGGTGAAATATCCCATGGATGAGAGAGTGTTGATTCAGGAGATACTCG
>JAFLTD010000013.1 GCA_022510625.1 Lachnospiraceae bacterium | reverse complement strand
CTGCCACATTGTCCAGCCACTGGTGAGTAAAATGCCGATCCACCGTATCGATGACGACTATCTTCTCATCCAGAATTACATAAGAATTATAAGCCATACCGTTGGGAACTACATACTGTCCTTCAAACAGATCCACCTCATGGTCATTGACGCCCACATATTTCACATCGTTGGTTACATTGATGTCCATACAAATCCTCCTTAACAATCAAAATAAATTGCTTGTATTATATAGCGTTTCCTCCGACAAAACAAGGGCTTTTGTGCACTTGATAGTTTTGCCCATCAGCTTGTTTTCTTCAACCGCACATTACGTCTTATCAATCAAATACATCGCAACGCGGCATAAAATTAAAACAACCGCAAAATTAATAATGAACAGTATTCTATCCTTCCCTTGGCCCCAAGTTTTATAGACAAAATGCTGCGCAACTGTAATTCCGACAAAAAAGATTACCCATTTCAGTCCCCAGAAAAGGGCCTGTGTGTCTATAGAGTTATTTGCCAGCGAACCGATCCCGAAGAGCAGTGCAAAGAATCCCGTTATATATATCAAATATGCACTGTAAAAAACAATCCTTATCTTGCCTTTATTATTCCGCATGCTATATACCAGGAACGCGGAAATAAGGCTGCATGCTATCGGTCTGTATATATCATTAAATAGTATTGCTTGAAGCATGATATCCCCACCCCATAAAACAAAAATTCAAATTGGTCTACTCTGTAGACCGTATCTCTTCCCATTCATCCACTGTTAATCGAGGAACATTCCATGTTGGCCCGGAATTATTGTCTGAGGGAATAACCCGATTTGAGATATATTGTACTCCGTCATCTGTCAGACGGATGACCACTTCATGCGCATAAACCTTAGAATTGATTTCATTGGGATAAACCACATTGACATTGAGCATTATCGTTCCATCATCATTCTCCGCATATCCTACCACCTCCGGATATGGCATCTCAGGATCCTCAACCTCATAAAACCCTCTTGGTCTATACTCATATGTCGAATCCTCGGAATGATAGATTGTCTTTGACTGTAATGTTTGGCTGTCTATCGCAAAATAAGTCATAATGACAGATTCAAATTCTTCTTTAGGGATCCTATAAATTGCGCCTACTCCCGGTTTCTCATCAGCTGTATATGGGACGTTCCGCTTAGTGACAATGGGATATAAAATATCATATAGGTCATAAAAATTCAAATCTCCGTAATCATCTTCGTTCCAATCCGTTATGAACATATTATTCCGATGATAACTGATAGGAAGAATATATTGCCTATTCAACTCCCTGCACTTTTCATCTAACGGTTTTACTCTCAAGGCAACGCGCTCAGGAACTTCGCCCAGTGTAAGAACATAATAGTCTTCTGAAAGCCAATAACCTTCAAATAATAAATAACCTTCCTCCGATAATTCCCATGTACTCGCCCGATATAATTCTGTACTTTTACTCTCTATACAACCGTCAACATATTGGCAATACTCTCTTTCTATATCTATATTTCCATTCTGTGTAGTAAAATCATATTTAGTAAAGCCGCCGTCATATGTCACTACTATAATGGTCAATTCCGCCACTTCTTCTGCATCTGCCCGTCCGCAAAATTGAATCACCTGATCCGATTCTGTCATATCTATTTGATTTTTATTATCAACCGCCACATATCCGTTCTCGCCAAGTACACGGATAATATTCCGCATCATCTCCAAACTTCCGAAAGTGTTTTCCTGTATTGCCTTATTGTATAAATCAACGCATATTGCAGCTATGACGTCTGTTTCTGCAAGACTCATACCACTTGTCACTTTATTACGCATAGTCGGTTCAGACCACATACTGTGTCTTTCTATCTTGTATAAGTACGGATTAAGCGGCTCATAATGCAAGGTCACTCCGGGAACATCCGCGTCATACAGGGGCTTTTCTTCAACAAACACAAGATAAATAAGACGCACAACGAATGCTATGCTAATGACAAATATTATAATTCCGTTGCTGATAAAAACAGATACAACTGCCCTGGAATCCCCTAATTTGCGACTCATAAAACTTCCATAACTGATAACAAGCGTAAAGGGTACGATTAGCCATGTTAAAACGACTTTGATAAGTATCAGCTGCTCGGAATATACAATATCCTGCTTTGCAAGATAACCTTGTCCCCAGTTAAGCAATATCGTGAATCCAATCAAAAAAATCAAAAAAGTGTATTTCACTATCCTAAAAATTTGTTTTCTATTTTTTAACATTTTCTATCTCTTCTTCCGTCATATGATGGTACTCTATACCGATCTTATATTCATCCGGAAACATTGCCTGCTCCCATGCTTCAAACTCCTTGCGGTCCATATAGGTGTAATTAACATCATCGCCCTCCTTAGAAAAATAGCCGACAAAGAACAGCAAATTATCTCCGTCCGCATCAAACTCATCGGGAAATGCTTCGTCCTCATAATTTGTGGGAAATACCAGCTTATCCCAACATTGTACATAGCCTATATTGATATAGCTGTCTGCATCTGCATCATACTTATACAAGTTATAAGGCCATATTCCTCTGGTTTCCGGATCGCATGTATGATTATGGGATGCATCTTCTTTTACATATCCGTTACTGTAATACGCGGTAAACGGAAAAACATCCTCCAGTTCTGTTCGCAATGTACCGTTTTCTTCATCATAATCATATACAAGCTCCCGCATAGCCGCCATATAAGTATCATTAAAATTAAAAATCAACTCATCCCTGCCGTCACCGTCAATGTCAGTTATTGCAAAACAATTTCTTGAGAAATCTACGCCCTGGCCGCCATCATCAAAATACCTGCCGTCCGGGTCTGTCCTGTTGATTAAGATCTGCATAAGCACTTCGGAATACTTGGCATAGGGCTGTGAGGAGTTCTTATTTTCATCTGCTTCTTTCTTGTCTTCAACCTCCGCATAACGTTCTTGTATCATCTCTTTGACCTCCGCCGCCGTAGTATCGTATGGCAGCCCGCCATATTCACTGCACAGTTCTTCATCATATACAAACCCATTCCCTTGATCTTCATAGACACGGACTTCCATACGCGGTATCGCTCCCTGCGGACCCGCACCGGTATAATATAAAATCCCGATTATCACATCTTTTTTCTCATCCCCGTTTACATCCGTAAACGTGACAAAAGATATTCCGTCGATCAATCCCCATTGCCTGATATTATCTTCTTCTTTATAAGTATCGCCTGCATAAGTATCACCTTCTCTTACATTGACATACGGGAACCGATATAGGATTTGCTCATCGGACAATAAATAGAACGAAACGTCCGCAAGCGGATCGGTATTATAACCGGGGTTACGCATAGGCATACAGGATACAAATCTCACTTCGCCCCAATCATTCAGTGAAATATCAAATGATTGCTCCGGTATCATATACTGATTCACCAAATCAATCTCATTTACCTCGGGAACATAATCCGCCGGATAAGACTCGGCTTTGTCTGCAACAGGCGTGTTCCTGTAATCCGGATACAGATATCGCTCCGGCGTAAGCTGTTCATTGTCCGGACAAAACAGGGAAATGCTGTAACCATAGAAATAATTCTCCTCATCCGGCGGCAGGCCTACTGTTCCATCCGCATTCAGAATACGGATGCCTTCCCTGTCATACCATTCCCTCTTTCCGTAATAGAGAATTCCGTAACATTCCTCGCCTTCCCATTGCCGTACCTTCTGTTTCAAGGGAATCCATGACACTGCTTCTATGAGCGGTGTCAAATCTTTGTCTTCCTTATATATCCCACCGCCTGAACCATGCAGATAAACCGTAATCTTAGACGACCGCGACGATGTGTAACTGATCAGATAACTGTCCACAAAATTTCTGTCCTCATCAAAACCGTACAACATCGTGTCCAGCGACAGAATTTTGCCATCCGGTGCAAAGTGCATGTTGAAGCTTGTCGAAAGGCAAAGCGTCTGCGGCAAATCTATTTCAGCACGGATGTCATCCAGTACACCTTCTATGCCGTAAGCATACACATTGTCATGTATAAGCGTGACTGTTCTTTTATTCTGCCACATCTGCAGATAGTTTCCCAGCTTTCCCTGCCAGGGCATGGCGCTTTTGACCACAGCGCTTGCACCGAGCACCGTCATCACGATAAGCAAAATGCTTGCAAGTACCCTCCAACACTTTTTACCAAAAAAAGATACAGCCGATATTTTCAGCATTAAGAAATCTTTTGTCTCTTCATTCAGTCCGTTCAGAGTGAGAGTCAGCACTCTTTTGTCCTTCAGAAAGAATCTAAAGGTATCTTGTTTTCTGATAAACCATTTAATCTGGCGCTCCGAAAACTTCTCCGTAACTGTTCTATCCTGCTTTGTATTTTCACCTGCGTACCTTTCAGGATTCCTCCGAAGGAACATCTCACCCTCTTCAACGATTAGCTCCTCGAACAGGAATCTCCTTCTGTTTCCTTCATAGGAACGCCACAGCTTAAGTCCGTACACAACCGCACCGATCCACCACAACAGACACAGAAGCAAAATCGGTATATTCTTATGCAGTCTTCCAAAGCGACATAGCGAATACAGATGAAACCAAGATACGCCCATAAATACGACGCATCCCGGCGTAGTGATCACATACAATACCGTTGTCCAAAAAAGTGATTTTATCCTTAACAGCACATCCCTATTTCCGCAGGACAAGTCCGCAGTATTCCCATGTGGCTCCGTCATCTGTTGACTCATATTTTGCCTTTGTTCCTTCATATTCTGAATAGTCCTCCATTCCCACATAAAGCGTCAGTACGCCGTCCTTTTTAATGGGCATATAGGCCATACCATGATACTGCCGTACATAGGGAAGTGCCTGCTTATTCCATGTTGCACCGCCGTCTGTCGTGCGCCAAATCTCAGGTTTATCCGGATCTCTGATAGAAAGAAATCCTACTTCATTACTGATAAAGCCGGCGTCAATTGTTAAGGAGTGACCTTCTGTATATAAATCAGGCCCGGCTGTGCCTACTTCCTGCCATGATTTGCCGCCGTCCGTCGTATGAAACAGAATGGTTGCCTCCTGCCACATAGTCCGTTCTCCTGTAAAAATCATATAACCTTCCTGACTGTTTTCCGGGAAATCCACAAAAATTTTCCTGCCGCCATAATAATCATTGGTCACAACGGACTTTTTGAAGCTTCCGCTCTCTTCCTCATAGAATACAACGGAGAACGGATTTCTGCTGCTGCCACCGTAAGCGAAGATAATCTTGTTCTCGTCCACTTGATAGCTGCCTTCCTGTAAAGTTCTAAGCTTCCCGTCCATCTCATCGCCTCTGTCCAGTATTTCGGACAAAGGAACCGGAACTTCCTGCATGATACCGTCCGCGCCGCTCACTCGCAGCATATCAGCGTTGGTATCCCGCTCAACCTGCCACGGTTTTCCTGCCCGGTCTGTCTGCCCTGTTGATTCTGTATCTGTGCTGTCCGTCCGGTCAGATTTTTCTGATTCCGTATCACTGACAGTCCTTCTGATTTCTTCTCTGTCTACCAGATACACTAAGTCCAGTTCGGGTATGTCCGTAAAATCTGCCCGAGGATAGAGATCTTGGTAAGCTGCCAATATCTCCCTTGTATCCGCTACCCCTTCCAGTTCAAACACATAATCCTGTACCATCCGCACCTGAACTACCCAATCAAAATATGCATAGTATGAACCCTGCTCATAAGCAAACTGCGCTCTGTCTGCCAAGGGTTCCGGAAAAGCCAGAAGGTCTTCTTCATTCCCTACAAACTGTTCACAAACTACAACAAAAACAGCATTATCCGGACTTCCCGCCAACCATCTGTAAGATCCAACCTTAAGGTGGGCATAGGATGCCCCATTTTCCGCATCCCACTCACTCGCCCATCGTTGGTCGATATAGTAATACAAATACCTCACCAGCAAAGGTTTCAGCGCATCATGAAAGCGATCCGCATCATTCAGCCGAATCTGCCACGGACCTTCGGCTTCGTAGGGCAGATCATCATATTCGATCCACTCATACTCATTCGCAGTCGCAAGATGATCATAATATTCGTTTACCGCAACAGGGGTCAACGAAAGCATGCTGTCTTCTACCGTCTGCGTAAAGCTATCCGGAATATCATAGCCGTCATAGATAAGCGCCGTCAGCTCTTCCTGTCTTTCCTGATAGGAAGTGCGCCAGCTGTCTCCGATTCGATATCCGCTGTACAACACCTCCGCAAGCAGAATCAGAATGCCTGCTATGGCGAAGTAATCCCAACGCTTCTTCTCGTTCATGATCGCCTTGATTCTTGCTCGCATCAAATAAGTCCCATGGTAAAAGTACGCCGAATACATCCGTCCGGCGCTCCTTCCCTTTTCTAAACTGTCAAGCAGCGTGATGCCATACGCTTTTCTGGCCTCCATATCCCTGCCTTCGATTACGGCCTCATCACAGGCCACCTCGATATCCATATAACTTACTGCCTTTAGCAGGTACATCAAAGGCTGAAACCACATCAGAGACTGCATGAAAAGCATAAATAGCTTATAGAGCGTATCCCTATTCCGGATATGATTGCACTCATGTAAAAAAATAAACGGCAATACTTGCCTTTCATACTCCTGCTTCGGCAAGAGCAGAATCGGCTCCCGAAATCCTATGACAAAAGGTTCTCTGATATCATTGTTGTAATACAGAAAATGCCCACGCTCCCTTTTATGCAGCTCTGTTTCCTCTATCGCTTTCTGCATACTCTCCAGAATCCACGGTTCCGACACCGGCGCAATCTGCCCGATGCAGGCTCTGCGAAACCGAAGATAATGCAGATAATGAAGAAACATGACCACACAGCCTGAACCGAGCCACACGCAGATTATCGGTATGTTCCAGTTGACGACAGATGTCAGCCCATACAGACCAAAATGCCGTACCGCTCGATATATAAAATTACCCAAATACCGGTTTTGGAATATCCTCAGATGTACTAATAAAAGCTGCACCGCCAGAATTGCCCATATGATTTTGCGCCATTTTGCCCTCATGTTCGTCTCCCTCAATCCCGTTTACTTCTATCTGACAAGTCACAGTTACTTGTCTTTTTCTGCACTTTTCTCTTCAATAAAATCTTTCAGTTCTTGCAGCTCCCGATCGCTCAAACCATCCCCGTCATACAACGCTGTCACAAAATTTTTGACCGAATTCTGATACATTCTCTGCAAAATGTTCCTGCTTTCTTTCTGTAGATATTCCTCTTCTTTGACCAACGGCGTGTACCAGTTGACCTTACCTTCTTTCTCAACTTTGACAAAACCTTTCTTCTCCAGCCTGTTCAGAAAAGACAAAATTGTCGGGGCAGCTACTTCCTTTTGCAGATGTTCCTCAATTTCCATCCTGTTGACCGCCCTGTCATACCGCCAAATAATCATCATAATCTCCAACTCTGATTCCGGTAATCTCTTCATAACACTCCTTTCCGATATGCATGATCTTTACATGGATAATGTTTGTGCTGCACTTCATCTATTTTGCGACTTATTATTTTGGCACTGTTCTATTTTTACATTTGCCTAATATAAGAATATAGTTATTTTACATCTGCCTAAAATAAATGTCAATCTGTATTTTACTCTTTTAATCATAGAAAAATCCCCATCCATTCAAACATAAACAGATGGGAATCATTTTGCTATTGTCTTATCAACTTATCTTCATGTTCGTATCGCCTACTGGAACAACAACCTCACCGAAGATCTCTGGTTCATGATATTTCTCTGCATCATATTCCTGTACTGCATGAGGATATCTTTCTTTTTCTTCTCGGAGACAGCCACCGGCAGATCCAGATCTTCAATGCGGCTTCTGGATCTGGTTGTATTCTCGGCAGTTCCCAGATTGACGTTGTAAGTGTAATTGAGCCGATTTGTATATGCTCCCATATTACTTCTGGCACCGGAAATTTTATCCATAGCCTTATCAATAACCGACAAATCGAATTTGCCGCTGCTCACATCAAAATCGGCAATCCCCAAAGCTTCCAGAGTGGTATTAGCCATGCTGATATTCAAACCACCGCCCTCGGGGTTGGTTGCGAGATTCATATCAGCCATACTTCCATCCAGAAGAGTCTGCTCATTAATGGATGTATTCTTGGCGAGAGACTGTATGCCTTCTTTCAGAGAATCAATCTCCGTCTGAAAGGTTTCTCTGTCGGAATCGGAATAAATACCGTTGGAAGCGCGAAGCGCAAGCTCACGGATTCTCTGCAGATAGTCTGTCATACCGCCTATAGCGCCATCTGCAACATTCATAACTCCCATGCCATCCTTAACGTTTTGTGCGCTGACGTTAAGTCCGGTTTCCTGTCTCTGCAGTTTCTTTGCAATGGCAAGCCCTGCCGCATCGTCGGCAGCTTTGTTTATCCTCTTACCACTGGAAAGTTTGGAATATATGTTGTAAATGTCCTTATTGTAACTGTAATTGCTACTGCTGATTGCACTAATACGCATATGCAACACTCCTTTTATAACTCACGACCAAATAATGTTCTTACATATATTGTAAATTCGTTTGCTAAATTATGCAAGGATTTCTTTATGACATAATCATCCTTAATTTAAGTCACGGATAATGCTCAGTGCAACTTTGGCAATAGGCCCGGAATCTAGTTCTCCCTCGATTTCTCCAATAATGGCAAACTGGTATTCGTTATATTCCCATGTTGCAAGTACCGCTTTACTGTCATTCTTTCCACGCTGCACTTTTACCACAATATGCCGGCCATTGATAGTCCAGGCTTCCCAAGACTCATTTAACCTTTCATCATACTCGTTTTCCGGCAAAGTAAGAGCTTCGTTTTTGGTCACTAACAGAATACAATCTGAATCTGCTATGGAATCATGGTATGTTATCTTTAAGTTATTTTTACTTAATAAATTGTATTCACTATTTACAATCCAATTTGGATTTTCGGGTAGCGAAATCGAAATACCAAATATATCTGCCAATTCATCAGAATTGATTGCCGTTGGCTCTACTGACTCAAAGCTTTGAATCATCATCTCATACACGACGGTTACGCTTTCCTCGTACACATTAAACTCGTAGTGTATCTGCTGTCCCTGATCCTGATAAAACCAGATTTCATACGGGGTGTCACTCTCCACTTTCGTAAGGGTTCCTCCTGCCTCCTCAACTGCTTTTTCTAACTCCGAAAGAGGCATTCCCAAAGTAAACCGCCCATCACGGCTTCCGCCCTCCTGTAAAAGTATTCTGTTTAAGTGCCCGTCCGCATCAAAATATAAGGAATATCTGCTGTTCTCCACTACAATATAACCATTGCCATCATCCTCCGTCTCACCGGGAAAATATCGATAATATTGAATCATGGCCTGTGTAAGCATGTCCTCTGTTTCTTCCATACTCATTCCCCATGTCAGTTGCTGCAGTTTCTTTCTGATTCCGACCTCAGAGAATTCTTCCAACGCAATGGGTACAAAGGTGTCCGAATAAGTATGGGTGCTCGGATTAGGTAAATCCCCCGTAATGGCAATCGTCTTTTCCTTATCGCCGAGGTTTTCTCCTGCTGCCATCATCGTTCCGTCCTGCATCTGCACAAACATGTTAAAGAGATAAGTCGTGTCATATCTTCCGATCTCCAGTAAATCTTCCTCTGTACTGTCGAAAGATATTTTCTCGGGCCATACCATCCTGACATGATCCAATACTTTGGTCGGTGTCCGCAGATAATCATCCCCTGTAACTTCCGTCCCGCATTCTCCGAAAATGTTCAGACCCCATGTATACAGCTCTCCGTTCTGTCCGATCGCGGCTCCACTCCAGTCGCCGGTTGTCGCATAGATACAATGCTCCAGTATTTTAGTGGGATGATTTTTAAGCATTTTCATGGGATTTGTCTCATCTTCGGTAGTCTGCCAATACAGCCGATCAGGTCGGTCATAATTACGGGTGCTGTATACGCTTCTGTACTGCCCCCACCACCAAACGCTGCCTTCCCGATCCAACACGACAATCGCTTCCCTGCCCGCTCTGGCATAAGCTACATTTTCCATCAGCAAGACTGGTGCAGTGACCTTGTTGTACTCTTCTACTGTATCAGCTCCAATGTATTCCTGCTCCAGCAGACCAAGCATATTGGAGCCCATGCCGTATAATTGTCCGTCTGCAGTCAGATATATGCAGAAATAACCGTTGACCGAGCAATCCACCGAAACCACATTCTCTGCAATCTTGATCGGTTCCGTATAAATGATACCTAATTCATCTGCTTTCCCGATGCCCAGCTGTCCATATACATTACGCCCATAGCCCCACAGAACATGATCCTCATCAATATAGTAACGATTGTCTACAATCACCTTATTTGTAATATAATAATCCTCTATGGCAAACTCATCTCTCAGCTTAGTTGCACTGATATCATCGACACGGAACACGGCAAGAGACTCCCCATATCCTTCCGCTTCATTACCGACACCGCTTTGAAATGTATCTGTCGATGATCCTGCGGACGAATCAAGCCTTACCAGCCATGTATACGAATCGGGACCGACATTGTTTGATTCGTCCAAGGCGATTTGCAGCAATGCATCCTCAAGATTGTCTCCACTATAGTCAAATTCTATTTCCATATAATTGTCTGCAACATAATAAGCTGTGCCACCACCTTCATTCACGACAATAGCGCGCAAAGCACCTGTTGCCTCGTCAAACGCTGTCACGAGTTCCGCTGCGGTCATTTCCTCTGTGATTCCGTTTACGATGGTGCCCAACCTTCCTTCTATACGAACCAACTCGTCATCATCCGCCAAAATCGGTCCGCCCAGCTCCTCGTCATAAGTGCCTCCAAAGACCGCGTCAGCCTCCATGCCCGGAACAGATGCTTGGAAGTAATGAGCATGATAGGACTCCGCCTCTTTTCCGGTCTGCTCTCTAAATTGCCCGTACGTCATTTCCATGTATGGTAATAACTGCGGATTGATCGTCAGCCCATGAACGTCCGCTCCACTGTCTCCCTGCGCAGACCGTGCGGAAGTAACGAACACCGATGTTATGCCGCCAACCACGATAACCGCGGTAAATATCGCCAGTAACGAAGTCTTCTTAATCTTCATAATGGATGTGATTCTCTTCTCAATTGCATTTTTGCTGAAATTATTGTAGAAGGGCATCAGACCGCTTTTCCTCGCTTCCATACTGATCAGTACACGAGCGTAGGTCGATCTCGATGACATTCCCAGAAGACGCACCACACTCTCATCACAGGACAGTTCCAAATCCCTGTTAAAAAGAACATACATTGCCCACACAAGGGGATTGAACCAATGAATGCAGACTGCGATTGCAGTGATAAACTTTGTCACGGTATCAAAGCGGCAGATGTGCACATACTCGTGCAGGAGTACATACTGCAGCTGCTCTGTATTCTCCCAATCCGTCTTTTTGGGCAGCAGGATAACAGGTCGAAAGATGCCGTATGTCAGCGGTGCGGCGATACGATCCGATTGTCTGATGGAAATTCGGCGTCTAAGCCCATGCTCCTCCAGCCATTGTTCGACATAGTCATTATGAACGGGCACCGACGTGCTGAATCTGAAGTGCCATCTCAGATAAGATGTGGCAAAAAATACCGCACAGAGTACCATGCCCACACACCAGACAATAAACCACACAGAGACGGACGATCTATGATTCGATATCTGCGAAGACTGCCCCGATAACTGTTCGGATCGGGACGACTGTATCTGCTGTTCCTGCCCGGACGGCAGTGAAAGTTGCGGCAACAATCCTCCGGTCTGCTGCGGCTGCAATAATTCGGTCTGCCCCGGTTGTACCGACTGTGCCTCAACAGTATTCGAAACCAAATCCCCGGGCTGCTCCTGTTCCTCCGGTATGATCGGAATGATATTTTGTATCGGGATTTGCTCAAGTGTATCGGCATCCACATTCTTGCTGACTACCGAGTACACGCTTACCGCAGACGGAATCGAAAACGGCACCAGCAATCGCAGAAGAGCGACGCCCCACAGGATCAAAAACATCTTCTTGGGCAGCCTGTCAATCGCCACTGTCCGCAGCACAATAATCACTGTAATAAAAACCGCCCCGGAAAAACTCATTTGCAGTAAGCTCAAATGCGATAAACCCATACGCGCCACCTCACTTAGCATCTTCTACAATTTTCATCAATTTATCAATCTGCTCGGCAGAAAGCTTTTTCCTGCTGAGCAGAGATGCAAACAGTTTGTCTGCGGATCCGTCGAAAATCTTGTCAATCAGTTCATCCGTCTCCGCTTCCTGTACATCTTCAATCGGAATCAGCGCATGACACATAAAATTGGGCTCAGAACGTTCAATTGCCCCTTTTTTGATACAGCGCTTAATCAAAGTATATGTGGTATTGACGTTCCACCCATACTTACTTGTAAGCACTTCGGCGACATGGCGTGCAGGACAGTCTCCTTCCTTCCAGAGCACATCCATCACTTTCAGTTCAGCGTCAAAAAGTTTGATTTCCATATGTAACTTCCTTTCGCAAGTTATAAGACCAGAGTATTATCACGATGTTATAATACTCTGGTCTTATAAGGATGTCAACCGTTTTTAATAAATTGATATATTTGCCGGTCTTTTATTCTGCCTCGTAACCCGGAATATTGTTATTGTAGAACAAAATTCCCTCCAGTGAATCCATGCCCCACACCTTAATAAAAAGAACAGTGGGCAACGGATTTCCCTTGTACGAAAAATCAAATGTCAAGGTATAGTCTCCTCCGGTGTATGTAGCTGAAATCATATCTTCATTGATATAAGCCGTACTTAAGGGAATAATAACCTCGGTCTCATCAGTCTCAAAATCTCTCCGCGTTATTGTAAAATCAAAGGTTGTATCTGTAATATTAGATACCGTGATCTCATCATACACATAGGAACCTTTGAACTCCGGATCATGCACATACCAGTTACGTCTTGTTTCATCGGTGTAGGTAACTTCATAGAGCTGCAGTTGCTCACCTTCAGGCATAACTGCCCTCTCCGTATGCGCCCCCACATCGTAGCCGGCGTCCGCAACAAACGTGTCAGCCATCGCACGCATCACCGGAAGCATGCCCTCTTCCACTTCTCCCCACGGATAAGCGAAGTTAACTGTCCAGACATCATTTTCCGTCTCATAGCATATTGTTCTGCATATTATGTCGTAGTCCTGCATCCACAACTCACCGTTCTCTACAACATAACCCTGTGCCGTCAGGATTCTCTCTACCTGACTCTTATTTAATCCTTCATAATTCCCTACATAAAAACGTACTTGATTATTCTTTTCAGCTTGCCATGCGTCAGGTGCAAAATTCTCCCAGTCACCATCGGTCAAATAGAAAGAATATCCCTCTCCCTCATACAGGGTAGCCGGTATCTCTTCCGGCATCCCTTCTATCATAACGGTAAGTACGGTAGATGTTTCTCTGCCCCCTTGGATCTCAGGCGCAGCCGCCATATTAGCTGCATCATTCGCTTTATTGGCACTCAGATTGAGCAGTTCTTCCGCACCTACACTTTTATTGAGCAGTACACCCTCCGCTGTATTTTGTCCGCCTGCTTGTTCTGTCAATATCCCGGACACGGGCTGCTCCATGCTGCATCCGACCATAGTTCCGATAATTATAGTCATAATAAGGATGCCTGAAAACAGGAGAACTCCGTTCTTTTTCTTTGCCTTAGATAAGATGTTGCGAAACCGCTTTTTCATAATTCGTACACCTCCGCTGAACTGTGTAGACAGTAGGGGTCCTCTGCGTTGTGCCCCGTGAAGCACAGACATCAGCGTTTCTGTGTATGCCTCGCGCTGGTCAAAAGTCGCACCTCGTACCACCGCTTCATCACAGGCAAGCTCCATATCTACCGCAGCTTCCTTCTGCATCAGGTAGACAACAGGGTTGAACCAATGAAGGTCCCTTGCCATCATTAACAGAAACTTAATCAGAACATCATGTCGCCTTAAATGGATCAACTCATGTTTTAAGATGTAATAACTCTCTCTCGAAGTATAATCATCTCCCGGAAGCACCAAAACAGGTCGCCAGAAGCCTATTATCATTGGGCTGGAAGCATTTTCGTAGATCAGTAGAGCAATATCCTTTCGGATATCCAGCTCACCGCACAATTCACGCAATTGTTCTAGGAGCATAGGATTCTCTGCTCGCTTTCCTCTCTTCAAAATCCCGCGTTTATAATAGAAAAATCCTGTCAGCTGCCAAATTAGTAAGCACATTGCTCCCACTACCCACAGATATGCCGATGCTTGCATTAAAGAAAAAGAGGGTCGTGCCTTGTCTTGAATATCCGGTTTGGTAGGCATCGGCTTCACTGTCTGCGGTTCTGCGATCTGTACCTCCACCATCTCAGGGTCGGCAGGCTGCGCTTCAACAATCTCATCCTCCGTCTCAAAAATATCCGATACTGTAAGGCTTCTCACTTCATTAGGAACCGTAATCTGAAAGTCTGAGTCCGGAACCGTATAATTGACAGGCACCAGCAGCCGCACCGCAAGGGCAATCCATAGCCCATACTTCCATTTTGCCACATACCGCTTATTTAGCAGAGAACCCAACACAATCAGTGCAATAATGATGACGCTGGTGGTCAGGGATATAGAAAGAACCGATAAAAACAAATTTTCCATTGCTATTCTCCCTTCTTCTCCAATGAATCCAAATACGCCCTTAACTCCTGAATGTCCTCCCCGGACATCTGCTTCCCTTGATATAAAGACGCGATGAAGTCCTTAGCCGACTTGTTGAACATCTTCTCCAAAAGGGATGTGCCTTCCGTAACCTTGTATTCATCCTCGGAGACCAATGCCGAATAATAGTTTGTGCGTGTGGTCCTGTCACAATAGACGGCTCCCTTATCAGCCATTCGCGCCAATGTCGTCATAAGGCTTGCCAACTTCCACTGGCGGCCATCTTTTATCTCATCCAGTATCTGATTGGATGTCATGGGTGCCTTATGCCTCCAAAGCACCTGTATGATCTCAAATTCCGCTTCCGATAATTTCTTCATGTGCTACCTCCGGCCACATTAACTGTTTTTCTTACATTATACAACTTGTTAATATTATTTGCAAGTATAATATTGATTAATTTTATAGGCAGGTATTTTCAGCCTTAAATTGTATTGTCATTCATTAAATACACTGACAACATTTTCCGTGACAACACTCCGTCCCTCCGGCATATACGCCCAAATATTTTTAATCTGCCACCGAATATCGCCAAAAACCCACTTCTGTTTGCTCCTCGCCACACAATTCGGATCGTTGATCAGAAGCCCCTCGCTGTCATATCCGTATATGAGAATATAGTGTCCGGATGTTGTAAATTCGCCCCTGCCGACGGAGCAGATAACGACTCCGCCGTTATCCAGCACAGCCCTGATACTGCTTTCGTCCGCGCCCAACTTCGTGACACTGATGCCGTACAGCTTCGGCACGTCCTCCATAAGCGCCCATGCTGTTCCGGTCCCCTCTACATAATAGCCGTTCTCCATACTGTAGTCGGCGATCTTGTCCGGCGTCAGTTTATCGTCTCTTGTCAGATAGTATAACGCCATTGACAAACACGTCGGCCCACAGCCAGCCAGTCCGATACAGCTGCCCCCGTATGGTTGATAACCCCAGCGTGGATCCCACTGCAAAAAGAGCGGAAAATCCTGCTCTTTCTCTGCCGCGGTCAGCGCACCTTTACTTCTTCCGTTATTATCCGGATAACCTGCGGCAAAATCTGCCATCTCCGGATTATTTGCCAATGCTGAAAGTAAATCTTTGGGATATTCGGAATGATTCTGATAGATTTCCTGAATGACGGGATAAGTCCGACCAAGCTCGTCAAGCCGTTTTAGGACTTCTTCTTCCGTGCGTTCCACGGGTTTGCCTACGCTTACATCAACGATACTGCCGACATAATCGGTTCCTGCAGTTTCCCACCCCTTCCCATCTGCCGTGTACAGTTCCGAGGTGCCCTGCTGCCGCGTGTCTAACCGATTGAGTACCGCCTGCAACTGTTCCAGACGCGCATATATATTTTTAATAGAGACAAGAATTATGAGGAAAACGACTGCCAAGACCACGTAGAATATTCTCTTTTGCAGCCGTTTCCTTCTTCTGCGTTCTACCTGCTTCCTGCTCATACGCGCATTTCTGCCGTTATTTCCCATCCTTACGCCTCTCATTCGTATTTCGGCTTTTTATATGCCGATACCCGAATAAAGAGTAGCATTTGTATCTCTAAGAATTATCTATTATTTCTTAATTTTTCTCCGGTATGTAAATGATTTCTCCCGGCAAAATGTAGCCGGGGTCTTCCGGTGCACTCTCCTCTCGCAAAAGCTTCGTCCAGTAATAGCCCGACCCAAAGAAGCGCTCGCTGATACTCCACAGATAGTCACCCGGCTGTACTATATATTCCGTACTTCCCTCTTTCGTCAGTCCGTTTTGATTAGCAAGCAGACTGTTTTGCACCTCTATCCCCGTCTTGTACTCAAATTGCTCCGTCTGCGGATTCCAGAGCAGATAGTCCTGCGAAGACCACGATCCCGACACTGCGCGTTCACCGCTGGAATGACTGGGTTTATCGATGCGCATATCAGCATATCCGTCTGCATTCAGATCCGTAAATGTAACGGCGTCAAGCAGTTCAATGCTTAATTGTACTGTACTTTCCTGCAGCACCTTGCCGGTTTCCTGATCGATCACAGTCATGTAATAGTCCTCATCCATACGGCGACCGTTCCACAGGAAATACCGATATCCTTCATCTAAAGGTTCCTTTGCAAAAGTAAAATGAATATTAAGTATTGACCCGTCTTCGGTTAGCGGTACTTCATAGTCTGCTTCCTTCAGTATCGTAAAATATCGCATAACTCCCAGCTTGCCCTCTTCCACGCACTTGGTATCTATCCCACGTATTTCAACAAAACTGCGGTCAGGTCCATCTATCTCTATGATGCGCTCCTCATGGTCAATCCAATACAGCCTTTCTTCATCTAAATACCACCCCAAGTATGAATGTGCATCAAAATAGTTTGAAAAATCGCAAAACAAGAGCTTCAACTCATCATCGGTGTATTCAGCCGGAATATTTTTTGCAGTAAATCCATAAATAATTCCTTTTTTTATTATAAGATTGATCACTGCCTTATGAGGATATAGGTGAGTAGTTCCGTCTTCGTCGCACGTCTTCTGCGTAAACTGGTAGGCACCTCCGTTTCCAAAGCTGACTGCCACGAAAGGATGCTCTTTCGAGTCATACCGCTCTTTTAAAGCGTAATATAGATCCAATGCATAAAGGTTCTCCGGGCAGGGGAATGCATAATATGACAGCCGGAAAGCTTCATCCGTTTCCGCCCCTATCTCCTGCGCTTGCAGTTCACTCTCCATCTGCTCAAGAGAATTGTAGGACTGCCATATCACCTCCGCGTCTCCTGTAAAAGAGGTATTCTGCTTCCAGAAATCATAATCGGGTGATTCCGCCGAGTATCCGCTGATTATAATGTCAGCGCTGACATAAGGACAATCCGTTGCATAATCGATCAGATATGCATTAAGCTCCTGCACGGAACAATGGTAAGTTTCGCCCGATTCTCGAACATCTTCTTGTTCCTCTGTAACGAGCCCATCCGGAGACTCACCCTGCACACCGCAGGCAGTCAGGAGTGTACTGATGACTGCAACACAACACAGCCCATAATGATTGTTTCTTCTTTTCTCTCGTCCCATATTTACCACCATTTACATATAAAACGGGAACTCCTACGGCGAGTTATATATGCTGTAGTCCGCCATCATTCCGTTATTGTATATCGTCCGCCATCTGTCATCCGCAAGTCGCCACTCTCTGTTTTCGCTGTAGAGAAGGTCTGCAATTTCCGATTCGGAAAGCTCATCGCTTCTGCCAATCACTTCTCCATTGACCGTCCAAACCCATATATAATCGCTTGCATCCTTTCCGTCTTCGGGCACTTCCGCATATTCGCACAAATCCCTGTCAATGCTATAAGCATTATTCTGAAATTTATATTCCGCCCAACTGTGCGATAAAGCGCTATTTCTCCATTGACTGAGTATCAGCTTGTTTTCGGTATCAACGGAAGGGTTGAGTATGTCAGTAAATGTAGGCGCTTCCACAAATCCTTCATCGGTCTGCAAAAAGCAATAATATATAACCGCACCCTGATTACCGTGATGTCCGGTACAGACTAAAAGATCGGGAACATCATCAAAATTGACATCTATATATTCGAATTTATTTTTTAAATTGGCCGGCGGACCCCAGCCTCCTCCTTCTCCCTGCACACGGATTACTTGGGTATTCTTTGCATCGTCTTCTTTGGAAATCAACAGTATTCCTTCTTCTGCAAAATAGTTATCCTCATCCTCATAATCCGTAAGTATCCACTCCACAACATATCCGTCTATGATAACCCTGTCATAGAGAATCGGATTCCCTTCCAAGATATTTTTCAGCGACACCTGTCCCACGATCATATCATCAGAAAGCAAAATAATTTCTCTTGCCGAATATATCTCCATGGAACCGTCTTCGTTCGGTGTCGGTTTTTGCACTTCATCTTCCGATACAGTATCGAATATGGTATCTTTCGGAGCAATATCGGATACGGTATCTTCCTCTGGTGTTGAGTCCTGCACCTCTTTTTCCGCCTCAATATCGGGTATGGTAATCTCCTGCCGGAACGCGTAATCCACCGCAACAACTGCCTCACCTCGCGCACCGCAGGCGGTAAGGATCGCGCTGAATGTTACTACAAATAAACTGAGATAAATGTTTGGTCTTTTTTCTCGTCTCATATTTTCCACCACTTTTATATAGCCTTTGTCGTTTCTTATGGATAGACTATATCACGCGATGGCATCAAACTTGTATCAAAGTTGCATCATTTTTGCATCAAATAAGCCCTTGCACTCTAGTACAAGGGCTTGGGATATCCGGGACTACCGTAACTTAATAGGCACACCGTACGTTTCACTAAAAACAGCATCTTGGCCTTTTTTCAACCATTCCGGATCGCCTTCAGTCATGTCAATCTTACTGCCAAAGCTGCCTGCGCCTCCACGAAATACACCCTCCGTGTCAATAATCATTTCCGCATAGCCATAATACTCTGCTTCCGGTCTGCCTCCTACAATAAACCTGTGCGTATTTCCTTCCTCGTCCATTACATTAATGAAATACGGCTCTGTTTCTGATACGAAATCTGTAATGTCTGTTTTTTCTCCGTCACCGGTAAAATACAGTCTGCCATCTTCCAATAAAAGAGGAATTCCCGGTTCATCCTGCATTGTTACTACCGTAACACTTGAAGATACTATATCACCATCCGTCGATTCCGTTGTCTCATAAATTGCACCACCGCTTATGAAAGTAAATAAAGCACCAAACCCATCGGTCACTGCATAAGCGACCCCGCCTATGGACAACAGACACATCAGAACAATAGCGGCTGCTCCCATATATTTTTTAAAATTGTGATTTCGAACAGGCATCGAATTTTTTACGGGACTATTCTGTATATCTCGCTGTTTAAGTTTATCTAATATTCTTATTGTACTTTCTTCCTTCTCAGACCGGCTGAGCTCAAGAATTTCATATTTTTTCAAATCTGTTTCTACCTGATTCAACAAATCAAAAATATCATTCTTCATCTATATACCTCCGTTTCCGCCTTTCCTGCATGGATATTCAAAAAAATCTGTACAAATCTAAGTAACCTTCTTTGGAAATCGTTCCCTCATACTTTTTCTGGCTCTGGAAAGCCTCTTATAGATTACATTCGGATTGGTCTGAAAACTTTCACATACATCATCTATTGTCATTTCCTCTATGTACAATTTTTCAAATAAATTCCTGTCTTCAGGTTTCAGACATTGTAAAATTGCCTCTGTCTCTCCCGAAATTTCCCGGTCAATCAAATGAAGTAATTCGTTATCCTCTACTGCAATATCCTCCGTCAGCGTAACGTTTTCAAATTGTTTTCGGTATCGCCTTAAATAGTCGATGGACTTATAACGTGCAATCCCTGCAATCCAGTTTATAAAGGTGCTCCGCTTTTCATCAAAACTGTCAATATGATCCCATATATTCAAAAATACATCATCGAAACATTCTTCCTGTTCCTCTGCCAGTAAATAGAGATGCTTACCGATTACAGATCTGACAAGCCCACCGTATTGTTCAATGATATAGCATAAAGCTTCTTCATTTCGGTTTTTTATTTCAATTATGAAATTAGCATCATCCTGCATTCATGTTCCCCCTATCTTTTGTAATTCTGAAACCTTTACTTACTGACACTTATTATTACGTATAAAAAATGAAAAATCTGACATACGCTGTTTTTTATTATTAAAAAGGACCTTTCCGACTACGGAAACGTCCTGTCTATTGCCAATTTTGCATCTCGTACACCATTAAATTTTTTGAGGAAATCCTCGTTTTAGAAAATACCCCCGGTCTTGCCGGTCTGTTCCAGTCTGATCTCTTGCATTGTTTTCGCCGCCTCCGGCTGGTAAGCTTTAAAAAAGTCTGCAAAATCTCCCGTTGACTTCGCCTTGCACAGCAGGGAATAAAACTTCTCCCCACCGGTCATGCCGAACATAAACGCCAGAAAATCCAAATCATAGGCGTGCTGTGCCTCCCCGATCACTCCCTTCTTGTAGCACTCCGTCAACATGTTGTAGTTGCACACTTCCTTGCCGATATTCTGCGCCGCCTCATACAGTTCGGGATCATTTTTCTTCAGATAATATAGATAGCGGCTTTCGATATTCCGATTAGGTATGCCGCTTGCAATCCAATTTGCAACATCGTCCAGAGAGACGCCCATAAGATCATTCTGCACTAGGTGCCACTCATAGGTCCCATCCTCTTTTCTTGTAAAAGTATATTTTCCGTCTTCCGAATATTTGGTGGAAGACCATCCGTACTTGGGCGCCGCTTCGTCTTCAACCATCACGCGAAACGCTTCGGATACCGCTTCAAAAGGCACTTTATCTTCCGACACTTCTATCTTGCCCTCGGCGACAGCCAGACGGACCAAATCATATTCGGAAATGGATTGTCCGTGATAGTAACGTTTGGTCTCCTTTAAATAATCAAAACTGGGAGGCAGACTGACCTCGGCAAGTTTCTCCTCGTCGATGGGTGGAAATTCCGTATCTTTGCAGCCTTTGGTCTTGGCCCCCGGATTTGTTCCGCTTATTTTACGTGTACCGTAATATGCCTCTACAGCATCTGCATAAATGGAAACAGAAGTAAACATTCCATCTTTTGAGATGGATACCGTATCGCGTTTGACGCTGCCTATGGCCGCCCTCTTCACAGTGGATGCCTGTAAGATTTGAATTGCTGCCTGTGCCTGTATCTGTCTTAACCGAACTGCCTGTACGTCCATATGAAAAAAACCTCCCGACTTGTCTCTGATTAAGCTATCGTCAGTTTGTGGGGATGCCTTAATCGATTTTACACGAAAGGTTCTTTTTTTGTACTTTTTTATCATACGTATGATACTTACACCACTTTAAGTTATAGGGTATCTACGAAGCGGGCAGCAGTACCTTCCAATAATAGTGCGCGTAGATTACCTTAAAAAAAGTGGTCCGCTTCACTTCTATGTCAGCAAATTTTTTTCCATCCGCCAGTATGTAATAGTTTTTATTATCTATATCGTAATGAACTTCAAATTCTTTGTCAAAATCATATTGAATGGCACTGTACACTCCCATATCAACCCACATTTGCTTAAGTTTACGCTGATATTCTATCGTTTCGGGAATGACTTCATCAACCAGTTCCGCCGGTGTCACACTACTTAAAATTTCATATTTAAAAATATCTTCCTGGTCCGGCAGCCCTGTATTGAGTTTCCAAAGCTCTTTATCGTTTTCAGACGACACCGTTACAAATGTCTTTCCGTGATGCAGATCATAGAATCTGCCGATCTGCATAACCGTTCCCGGGAAAAAAGGTATCAGCAGCCCTCCCGTAAAGAAAGTCATCAAAGCGTAGTACATGGTATAATGATACCATTTTATATCGGTGATCCACTCTCTCCTCCCGGCATGATAAAATACGGCACGTTTGAACATTAGTCGGAATGCAAAAAATAATGCAATTGCAAATGGAATAAATATTATGTTTAGCATCTTAATCCTCATTCCTCTTAAATAGGAATCTTTTTTATCATTATACAATATATCGAATACTTCTGCCCACCAGATATAAATTATATTCACCCATTTTACTTATAAGCTATCATAAAAGAATTTACAAATCTCTTGTCAATTTTGTATGTATCTGATATAGTATCTATATCGATAGCAAATCTCGTCTATCGGAATTCTATATTTCGTAACAGTGATCGTGCTTTATTCTAAGAATTTCAAGAAAGCATTCCCACGAAAAGAACAATATATTAGGCACTTTGATAATTGAATAAGGCTTTACACCTTTCGAAAAAATCCCTATAATATAGACACAATATTCTATATGTAAAGGGGTGAAAGGATGAACGAAATGTCAGATAAAGAACTGATTGCAATTACGATTGACAGATATACCGATTTACAGCAAATTAAAAAAGCAAATAACGGTCATGAAAATGAACAGCTTGATTATCTTATTAAAGTAACAACTACAAAACTAGCATCATTGGGGGTGAATGTTGAAGACATAACTCTGTAACAATGAAACAGACACATAGAAACAAGGTGTAAAGTCTTATTGAATTATTAGACTTTACACCTCTTTATATTTTGAGAGCACCAAAGCGTCTGACAGTAGTACCTTCCCTTTTCAGTTCAAGATAAAATGTGCATAAACCATATATTCATCAAAAACACCGCTCTCAATAAAATCATCGACACTCTTTCCGATCCGGTATTCGCCCGGTGCAAGTTCGCCGTACAGCCATTCCCAGTCAACTTCCCTCTCTGATATCTCTTCACACGGGAGCATAATAGCAATTGCATTAAAAGCGTAATTCCCTTCCACCGGAATCGGAGCCTCCTTCCACTCGCCGTCCTTGAGCACTTCAATCACATAATCTTCTCCATACATCAGTTCTCCTTTAGGAGCGTTGGCATCATTCTGACGAAATACCAGTGTCGCTCCTGTCGGAGTAATATTTTTTAATGCAAAATACAGCGCGATTTCCTTAACCTCCGACTCCTCGCTATCGATACATGCACCGCCTTCTTTTACATTTTTATCATATGCTAAAGTATCAAGAATATCTAATGCCTGATTACCGTACTCACTCCACCAATCATCCACATCATAGGTGAGTGCAACCACACCGTCATACTCCCCCTGAAAGGCAACAAAATCCCAGTATTCATGATTATCAAAAGTTCCAATGCTTGCAGGCTCGCCCGCAACTGTTGCGCTTTCTTCCACAAGACCCATACCACAGACACCGAAAGTTCCCGTATAATTAACCGCAATATAACCGTCATCTGCATCATCCGGATAAATCTTAATTCCATACATACCGTACACTAACTCATCGCTATCCATCGGACATAACTCATAACCCCAGCCGCCGGGTAAAGATAAAGATATTTCCCCATACGGTCCGCCCTGAAAAATGGCTGTGTTGACAATCTCTGCTGTGCTCTCAGATGATTTGTTAGCCGTTTCGATTTTCGGTGCTTGCTCAGGCTGAATATCCGGTGAGTCAATCTCGATTTCTTGTCCTTTTTCAATCACAGACTCTTCGGTTTGAGATGTATCGCCGCATCCGTATAATGCCAGTCCTATTGTAATAATAAGCACAACTGTAAATTTCTTCATTATCATTTCTCCTGTGCAGCGTGTTCCAAAATGTATCCTATCACAACATTTCTGAAACCGACTCTCCCCTTTTTCTCATAAGATAAATCGCTAACGCAGCAAAAACAAGATATGTCAAAACGGCAACAATGGATGCCTCTACACCAAAATCTCCTCCCGTTATCAAAAAGGAATCGGTATCCAAAACATAGTTGTAAATAGTGAATTCTTCTGCACTCTCACTGATCTGAAGAATGCGGCCGATCATAATAATATTCCATATCGCATGCATTACTGCACTGTTCCAGACATTCCCGCTTTCATATGTCACCAGAGAAAACAAAATGCCTACTACGCTGCCGGCTATGATCAATTGGATAATGCTTGGCAAATCCAAATCGCTTCCGATGATATGAACCAAACCAAACAGTACAGAGGGTGCGAAAATTGCCACAAATTTGTTACAGCGCTTTTCCAGCGTACTCATAATCACGCCTCTGAATATCATTTCCTCCACAAGACCGGCTCCCATGCCGGAAAAAAAGATTGCGCTTGTGACAATCTGCGAAATCTCGCTTCTATTCAACATATTATTTTGCCAGTGTCCCGGTGTCAAGCACAAAACAAGAGAGACCAAGCATGGCATAATGACTGCCGCAGCTACCCAGATTGGACGCAAAGAGAATCTTGGCATTTTGCAATCGTTCAACGACATTCTCAACAGTCTGTTACATAAGAGTTTTACTCCCAACAAAGCAAAAACAGGATAGACAATACCGGTAATCGCATTTCCTGCTGCCATCGGTATTCCCGGCAGCATCACAACTAAACTCCCAATTACTTCGGCTATGATCTGCGCTATCACAAGAATAACGATTGCCAATATAATGGCTGCTATGGTTTTTGCCGTGCTGGGGCGTGTTTTTTCTTCGCTCATTTTCGTGAACCTCCTTATCCGTTCCGCTCATTTCTCCCTTTTCTATAAAACGATACGGGGGATGGCAAATCTTCAGGCGGGTGCTTTACTCTTCTTAATATTACACTTTTTATAACGAACTTTTGTCATCTCACTACACTTTTTACAACGAATATTGTTCTGTTTCCCTAATATTGCTTCCTGTGATAAAATACTTGTATTATATCAAAACTCAAAGGAGCATAAGGAACCAATGAAACTGATCTCATGGAATGTAAATGGACTTCGTGCCTGTGTGGGCAAGGGATTTATGGATTTTCTGCAATCGGAGGATGCCGACATCTTCTGTGTACAGGAAACCAAACTGCAGGAAGGGCAGATTGATCTGGAACTTCCGGGCTATCATCAATATTGGAATTATGCCGAGAAAAAGGGATATTCCGGAACCGCCATCTTTACGAAAGAAGAACCGATTTCCGTCTCTTACGGCATCGGTGTCGAAGAACACGATCATGAGGGGCGTGTCATTACCTTGGAATTCCCGGAATTTTATATGATTACAGTCTATACGCCTAACTCACAGGACGGTCTGGCAAGACTGGATTACCGTATGAAATGGGAGGAGGATTTCTTGTCTTATCTGAAAAAGTTGGAAGAGACAAAACCCGTCATTTTCTGTGGCGATCTGAATGTAGCTCACAAGGAGATTGACTTAAAGAATCCGAAAACCAACCGCACGAACGCCGGATTTACGGATGAAGAACGAGCGAAATTCACAGCTCTTACGGAGGCGGGATTTATCGACACTTTCCGACATTTCTATCCCGACTTGGAGGGTGCCTATTCTTGGTGGTCTTACCGCTTCCATGCCAGAGAGAAAAACGCGGGATGGCGCATCGACTATTTCCTTGTATCGGAGTGCTTGAAAGATAGATTGCAGGATGCAGTCATCTATAAGGATGTGATGGGCTCCGACCACTGTCCGGTAGGGTTGATAATTAAAGGATAGCCCGCAAATTTCAACTGTGAAACTTCGTTGCCATAATCACAGGAAGTCAACAGACGTAACCTTATCCGATTTCATAAGAATATCATAAATCTCCGTGCGGTCAGTGGTTTTCTTCGTATAGAGCACCAAATGCACGGAGATTCCCTCTTCCGCATCCTCAGGTCCGCTCATTTCCATAGAATCTATCGTGATATCCGCTTCTTTTAAATTCTGTATAACCGCATGTAAGTGGCGGCTCTTTTCTATGTCAAGAAATACATTGCAGTACCGTGAATGTCCGGTGACAAACCGCTCCACAAAGGGAAGAACATGCAGCGAAAGCATCATCATGACCGTAATCAATATACCTCCTTCGATAAAACCGATTCCCACAGCAAGTCCGATACATGCGCTCGCCCAGAGTGTAGCCGCGGTCGTCAATCCTCTGACACGATGTTTGGATACAATGATTGTGCCAACACCAATGAAACCCACGCCGCTGATCACCTGTGCCGCCATACGGGTCATATTCGCCAGTCCCGCAAAGTTAATCTGAATATATTGTTCCGTCAGCATAACAAGCGTAGCGCCGAGACAGACCACCGTGATGGTCTTCGTACCCGCACCGCGATGCTTCATACCGCGGTCAAGGCCGATCACGCCGCCCAGAATCGCCGCCACGATAACCCGAATCAATATATTCTGAATATTCCATTCCGCAAAACTTCCCAGAATCATATGTGTTCTCCTGTTTTCGGTAAATTGAACATATCGGCTATACATATAGTATAAATGAACTCATACCCAAAAGACAAGCAATATTAAAATCCGGGAACTCCCTATCAATAATCAAGGTTATAAATCATATTGTACATATCCGAAGCTACTATCACTGAACCGAAATCTAACTCAAAGTAGACATGGCCCTGAGTGATTTCCGCCAGCGCATCCCCACTGAGCAGCGCTGCCGTATCACCGTCAGGAATACTCTTAGTCATGAGCAGTTCTGTCTGCTCCTGCGTCTCCGTTCCGCCGGGCGTGTAAAAAATCTTAATGCTGTTCGGCGTTCCGCTCTCCCACTGAATCAGAATGCTGTCTATCTCCGCAGCATTGTACCACAGCGCCACATCGCTCACGATATTTTGGTCTTTGTCATAAAACTCCACTCTTTTTATAGCGGAAGATATAAATGAGTCATCCGCCGCCCGTCGTTCTTCACTAGCTATCAATTCCGTATTTGCCTGCAGGGAGAAAAGTCGTATACCGATTCCCACACTGACGCACAGCAGAATTATTGCAAACCACCAGCCCAGCCACATAATACCTTTGCTCCGCTTTCTATCCGGGGTTTCCTCTGAAACAGAAAAATCCAACTCCAAAATCTGAGATAACATTTCTCTGTTGAGCCCTTGAGGTACGGCGGAATTGTTTTCCCATTTTGATACCGCCTGCCTGCTGACTCCCAACTTCAATGCCAACTCTTCCTGAGATAAGTTTTGATTTTCTCTTGCCTGTCTAATCTGTTTACCTAATGTCATGTATATACCTCCTTCTGATGTAGGCCATCATCAAGTACGTCTTCATTATAGACGCAACCGCAGTTGCTATCTACCAATTTATCGCAACTTTGCGGTTGCGAAGAAACCATCGTCTTTCTCATGTTGAGGCAAGAGTGCTGTTATGGTATAGTAAAACAAATTATACTTTATTATTTTCTGAGGGATGAAATATGAAATACCACGTTTCCATTACCAAGAGAGAAATCTTTACGGCTATACTGTTGATGATCGGATTTATTCTTTTATTTAGAGGAATCCATGCATCTTATAAAATTCATCATGCCCTGAATCTGGAAGATCTGAATGAACGGACACTGAAAGAGGGGGACTATGTAGCCGGTAATATTGACACCTATATCGGACAGATTGTGTATGGGAGCAACAATTTCAGCGGCGTAAGCCAAATTCTGATTACTTCCGGAAGAGCGTACAATTTCTACACTGTTCCCACCGGACAGAATTCATACATATGCATCATGGCATACGGCGAATCTTTATTAAGCCAATTGAAGGCTTTTGAAAACGGACACGGCGAAAAGATTTATTTTGAAGGTATCGTTGTCGAACCTGCAACAGATATCAATTATAATTGGTATGCACTTGTGGAAGGCTTTGATACGAACGACCTGATTGATTCTTTTGTGATCAAAGAAGCGCATTTTGATGGGAACATATATGTTATATACATCGGCGTTCTTCTGCTGGTGACGGCTGCTTTAATGTTCTTCAGTGCCGGCGGGCTCAAAAATTTTGTGATGGAAGACGTGGAGAATACAGGATCTGTTTATAGAAATTATGCCAAAATATACAATAAGGATAACGAATTGCAGGCGGAGAAAATGCAGTTGGAGACATTGGAACGGAGGCTTAATTCTGCCAAGAGAAGTGCCGTACTATGTTTGGTATTGTTATTGGTTGGAATTTATATTGTATACAGCGCCTATCTGTTGGAGGGCAAATTATTCGGAGTCCTTTTAATACTGATTGCCGTCAGGGGCATTTGGAATTACTTTATCAACTCCGACAATGCCCTGGCACAGTCTCTGGTGAGGAGATTTTCCCTGAAATCTATATCAATACAGATTGACGAGCATAAACAAAATATAGAAAAACTGGAGGAGAAAGGATGATTTACATCCGCTTCCCAATGTTTCACTAAATTACGTATGGATATTTCACATTTAGAAAGATTATGATATACTACATATGTTGTTACTGGTGAGTTAGACAGGAAGGACATCCGATGAAATACAATGTATCCTTTACCAAGAGAATTATTTTCACAGTTATTATTTTTATAATCGGAGTGATATTTTTATCTGTGGGACTTAGTTCATATTATAAATACAGCCATGCTCTGCATCCGGAAACATTAAACAGAGAAGATTTGGCGATCGGAAAATATATTGTGGGCAATATTGATACATACATCGAAGGAATCCGGTATGAAAACAATATATATCATGAGGTCAATCAGGTACATAGAACCGCATGGAAAACATACGATTACTACGCTATGCCTATTGAGGAAGATTCCTATATCACTTTATTGATTGCCGACGACTCTGTTAAAGCTCAATTGGAGGCTTTTGAGGACGGGCACGGCGAAGCGATATATTTTGAGGGAATCATTATCGAACCTTCAAAACAGTTGACCTACGAATTGGATGAGACGGTAGAAGATTTCAATCCGGAAAATTTTGTAGACTCATTTGCAATCAAGGAGACAAATCTCTCATATAGAAATCCAATTATCTTGGGTATCCTCCTATTGGTATTGTCAATATTTCTGTTTCTCATTTCCGGCGGAAGCAACAGCTTTATTTCCGTTGAAAAAGACGAGACTGATTATAGCATTTATGAAAATACCCTGCATAAAGAGGACGAACTGTAAAAAGAAAACACAGCATCACGGAATAATATTGAAGTCTATCAAAAGCCAAAATGCAACCGAGGACCACAAAAACAGATGCCATAATATGTGCCAATAGACATTATGTGTTGTGTCATCCGAATTTGGTATCACCCATTGCTTCTGTGGGAATGACAATATATGATCCCGCAGAGTCTGATTGAATTCAATCACGATCGTCCAGATGATTCCAAGTATCAGCAGGATATTTCCCGCTCGATATGTGATGGGTGCATAGGTTTTGACCATAAACTTCCAATGAAATGATCTGTTTATTGCAAATCCGGTTATCAGACTGCAAAGTATAGTAAAAATCCGCTCGCCGGATGTGCTGTTCTTGTCCCATTCCAAGCCTAATAGTATTTCCGGAAAAAGAATCAGTAAGGCTGTTGTCGGTATTCCTCTGCCGCGATGTCCGGTAAAGGATTCAAGCCCATTGGTTTCCAAATACCAAAAACACCACAAAAAAATTACAGACGGAATGAAAATCACCATATATAAGTTGTATAGAAATATAGCCAAGCTGCCATCTCTTTTTCTCATTCTCATCCCCGCCCTTTTCACACAAATTTCTATAATAATATATTATAGCACACCCCTGCGTCACGCAGGGATTTCTTTTTGTATTATTGTCTCATAATAATTATTTATTGTAAATCGATAAATTTTTATTGACATTCACTTTTCACCGTGCTATTGTATGCTTAAAGAGGAGGGCCTGCTGCCTGCTATATCCTGGTACAGACCCAATATACAACCAATATCGGAAAGGACACCGCCTATGAAAGATAAGTTGACCCTGTTTACCAAATTTTTACTGGATGTGATGTTTTACGCGGGAATCGTCGTAATCATAACGCTTCCGCTCAGCATCAAATTTTACGGTAACTACAATTCATACTTCGCGGATAACTATTATTCTCTCTGCGTAATCTTTTTCCTGTCGGGAATTTTTGCAATCCTGATCATACGACAGCTGCGCAAGATGTTTGCAACCGTGATCAACAATGACTGTTTCGTTCGGGAGAATGTGACGAGCCTGGAGAAAATGAGTATCTACAGTTTCTTCATCGCGGTAATTACGGCATGCCGGCTCTTTATCTATCTGACACCGGCTGTGCTTATCATTATTCTGGTGTTTGTAATCGCGGGGCTGTTCAGCAAGGTGCTTGCAGGTGTCTTCGACAAGGCAGTCACATACAAACAGGAAAACGATCTGACGATTTAACAAGCGCGTACTTGCGAGTCTAATGTTATAAAGGAGGCTACTATGGCGATTATCATAAACTTGGATGTTATGATGGCGATGCGCAAGAAAGGACTGACCGAATTGGCAGGCGAAATTGACATTACCCTTGCGAACCTTTCCATCTTAAAAAATAACAAGGCAAAAGCAGTTCGTCTTTCTACGCTGAACGAAATCTGCAAGGCACTGGAATGTCAGCCCGGCGATATCTTACAGTATGTGGAGGACGAAGAATCTCCCGTCGATACGGACGGTGAATAGAAAGGAGTTTATTATGGAGACAAATAATCAAAACAATCCTTACAACAACAATGTATATCCAAACGATCCACGTAATAATAATGTATCTCTTAACAACGCATACCCCGTACGGACGACACCTGTGGCAGTCAAGGCGGGGGACAGTATTTATACCAAGAGACTGAAAGAACACTTTCCTTTCTTTGGTATCGGCAGCGCACTCTATGCCCTCTTCTACACATTCTGCCTCTATAAGAATGCTTCAGGTATCACATACCCTTTTTTCGTCGTAGGAACCCTTTGCTATTTCTTCTTCTCTATGCGAAAGTTAGGGGTTCCTTACAAAAAAGACAGCGTTTTTTATATCGTTAGCATTGTACTGTTGGGAATTTCCAATTGCTTCACCAACTCGCTGCCGCTGCTTAATCTTAACAAATGCGGCATCTTTCTGCTCTCTTTTATCCTGATGATCCATACGATCTACATGGATAAGACTTGGCATTTCCCGAAATACCTCGGTGCCATTATGGAGACGATCGGCACTGTTTGTACATGTATTTTACGCCCCTTTGGCGACATGGTGTCTTATTTTGATGCCCAAAAACAGGCTAAAACCGGCAAAAAAAGCTATTTTATCCCGGTATTGATCGGAATTGCCGTAACCATTCCTGTGCTTCTTGTCATGACGCTTCTGCTTGCCAGTGCGGATGCCGTATTTTCCGATATGCTTGATAACATATTTGAGGCATTTAATTTTGTCACCATCTTTCAAATCTGCTTTCTGTTAATTGCTGTATTTTTCGGCTCTTACGCAGTCTATGCCGCACTTGGTATGAAAAATGTGAAGGAAGAGGTGGGCGACCATCGGGTTCTGGAACCTGTTATCGCCATCATTGTCACGGCGGCTCTGTCCGTACTTTACCTGATGTTCAGTGTGATTCAGATATTGTATCTCTTCATCGGCAACATGCAGCTGCCGGAAGGATACACTTACTCCCAATATGCCAGACAGGGATTTTTCCAGCTGCTGGCGGTTTGTATTTTGAATCTTATCCTTGTGCTTGTCTGCCTGTACCTCTTTCGAGATAATATGGTACTGAAAATCATTCTGACAGTTATCAGCGGATGCACTTTTATCATGATCTTATCAAGTGCACTGCGTATGCTCATGTATATTGACCGCTATAACCTAACATTCCTGCGAATATTCGTACTTTGGGCGTTGGCGGTCATATTTCTGCTGATGGCGGGCGTTACGATTTTCATTTACATGAACAGGTTTCCGCTTTTCACTTACAGCATGGTAATTGTCACTGTGTTCTATATCGGGCTGTCTTTCTCCCGCCCGGATTATTGGATAGCCAAATACAACGTAAATCCGACGCACTTAGACTATCTTAACGAGTATGACGTATACGACAACCAGAGATATTTAAGCAGACTGTCCTCGGATGCCGCGCCGGTATTGCTTGATAAAAATAAGAATCCATACTTGAGAGAAATTATTATCGGGCAGGCTGATGCCGATCTGCTGCTTAAGAATTGGGATGATGTATTGGAATCCGATGAAGACATAAGCGTATATGTTACGGAGGGACTCTCATGGCTTCACAGCTATTATGATAAAATGGATCGTTTATCAGAAAAAATGCACATACGGAATTTTAATTTCTCAATTTATACAGCCGGGAAATATGTAGAGTAAAATCAGCCCGCAATAGGAAATGATTTGCGTAAAGGGTAGAAGAAAATTAGGAAGTTATCAGGCAGAGGGCGGATTTTATGTATAAAAAGGTGTTAAAAGCACTTATTGGTTTGTTATGCCTCTGTTCCATATTCGTGATACCGTTCTTCACACCAAATGTTATGGACGAAATCGGGAAATGGAAAATACATTGTTTAGTTCAGGTGCCGGAAATTGAGGCAATTCATGATGATAATGAATCGGATTGGATGCTCGCTTTGGAAACATTCGGTGTCAAGTGGGTGGACTACCGAGAAGAATATTTGCGGGAAGATATATCAAAAATATCGTTATCGTTTTTTGATGATAATAATGATATTGATATAGATGCTCTAATCATTTTGTCTGAAGCAGATAAGGTATATATGTATATAGCAGCACATTATGATTACGAAAAAAAAGAACTGCTATATAAACCGGTGTATATTATGGGCAATGAAGAGATATATGAAGATGAAAAAACCATTGATGAATACCTGAATCGGTATGGTCTGACAGGAAAAGATGTACAAGAATATCAGAAATATGTGATTTATGATGTTGTAGTAAAGACATGGACCAAAGCGCACAGGGAATCATATTGGCTGGAGCGGTGGAAACTGAAGCACAGAGAGAGGTGATAAAATGAAATCCAACAAAACTTTATCCATTATCATTCTCATAATCAATATGATCGGGGTTGCATGCTTAATCTATTTTGCAATTCCATACTTGACTCACAATACGACTGTTTATCATCCGGACGCAATGTTGCCGGCAGAAGCTTGGGATAGTGCCGGTATGACTCTGACTGTCGGGTTTATACCATTGTTGATTGCTAATATACTCGCATTTATATATGTAGCAAAAGAAAATATAAAGATGCCGTTAAGAATACTGTATTTCCTTCCAAGTTTAATATGTATTTGCTTAGTCATAAGTTATTGGATAACCGCACTCGCGTAATTTCCAATTTGGATAGTGAGCGCGGAGTTCATTCCGCATCCGCCGCCCGCATCTCGCGGATGACGCTCATGCCGATGGGGATAGATATAGTGAGCGCGCAGACATCCGATACCGCCTGGCACATTTCCACCCCTGTCAGTCCGAAGAAATGCGGAAGAATCACAATCAGCGGCAGGAAGAAAATACCCTGTCTCGCGGAGGACACGATAGAAGCCTTCACACCTTTGCCGATGGACTGTAACATCATATTACACATGATAATCCAGGCACTCAGCGGGAATGCGACAACCGAGTAGCGAAGCGCTGCGGTTCCGACCGCAATAACGTCCAAATCATCCTTACGGAATACAGTCACAAACTGCGGCGCAAAAAGGTATACAATCACCGCCATTACCACGAGAACGCCAAACGCTAACCTCACGCAGAACCAGTATGCGTCCAACACTCTTTTATACTTGCAGGCTCCGTAATTGAATCCGCAGACAGGCTGAAATCCCTGTCCGAATCCGATCAGGGCGGAGTTGGCAAACATCATGATACGGGATACGATAGACATGCCCGCGATTGCCGCGTCCCCGTATACGCTGGCGGCGTGATTTAGAAAGATTGTCGCGACACTGGCGAGCCCTTGTCTAAACAGTGCAGGGATTCCCCCTCTGATAATCTCCTGGTAGAAATGCAGGCTGGGCTTAAAATTGCTGAAATGAATCCGGATATTTCCGCCCCTTGTCGCCATAATCAGAAGAAAAAGAAAGCTCAAATACTGGCTAATCGTAGTCGCAAGCGCCGCACCCGCAATACCCATGTCACACGCAAATATAAGAATTGGATCCAGGGCAATATTGATGACCGCGCCCGATACGATACCGATCATTGCATAGAACGCACTGCCCTGAAAACGCATCTGGTTGTTGAGCACGAGCGATGCTGTCATCGCCGGCGCACCAAACAGGATAATTCTCAGATAGGCGACCGTATAGGGCAGGATCGTAGGTGTAGAGCCGAGCGCATAGGAGAGCGGCTCAATCAAAAAGATACAGGAAACCGTAATGACAATACCCGCGAAAAATGATGTAAAGAATCCCACAGCGGACATTTTCTCCGCTTCCTCCATGTTGCCCGCACCAAGCTGCCTGGAAATATAGTTACCCGAACCGTGTCCGAACAGAAATCCAATCGCCTGAATAATCGCCATCAGCGAGAAAACTACGCCGACTGCTGCCGTGGACTGCGTATCCAGTTTTCCCACGAAGAAGGTATCCGCCATATTGTAAAAGGAGGTTACCAGCATACTTAAGATTGTCGGTACCGCAAGCCTGCATACCAGCTTTTTCACAGGCTGCTCGGTCATATAGATTCTCTTTTCTTCCGCGCTGTCGAATTTCATACGATCTCCATCCTTCCACAATAGAAATTCTCATGCACTACTACTCTATATTGATGCTCACAACAATAATTGCAGCATCTTACATTCAATGCTATCGTCTACTTCAACTCATTTGCCGTCACATAGAAATTATGATAGATTCCGCCAAGTTCCAGAAGACTCTCGTGAGTTCCTTCCTCTACAATGCCTTCCTCCGTCAGCACCAGAATCCGGTCGGAGTTGCGGATGCTGGACAGTCTGTGGGCAATGGTGATGGTCGTTCGTCCTTTGGCAAGGGCCTCCAGAGACTTCGCCACCTGAAACTCGCTCTCGTTATCCAGTGCGGAAGTCGCCTCGTCCATGATAAGTATGGGCGGGTTTTTCAGAAAAACTCTGGCGATACTGATTCGCTGCTTCTGTCCGCCGGACAGCTTCACGCCGCGCTCTCCCACATAAGTATCATACCCATCTTTCAGCGCGGTGATAAACTCATGCGCACCCGCGCATTTCGCCGCCTCTATGACTTCCTCCATCGTGGCATTCTCTTTGCCGTAGGCAATATTCTCATAGACCGTTCCGGAGAACAGATACACGTCCTGCTGCACCATACCGATATTCTGCCGTAAGCTCTTCAGTGTATAGTGATGGATACTCTCCCCGTCCAACAGAATCTCACCTTCATTGATATCGTAGAATCGCGGAATCAGGTTGCACAGTGTCGTCTTGCCGCCGCCGGACGGTCCGACGATAGCAATTTTTTCTCCCTCACGGATATTCAGGTTCAGTCCTCTGAAGACTACGTTGTGGTCATCCGGGTACTCGAAGCTCACGTTGCGAAACTCGATATTGCCATGTGGATTCACGCAAGGCACTGCTCCCGGCTCGTCGAAAATCTCGATATCACTGTCCATGATCTGTACGAACCGCTCAATACCCGTCATACCGCGCTGAAATTGCTCCGCAAACTCAATGATTCTGCGAATCGTAGCGATCAGAGTGCTCACATACATGACGTAAGCCACGAGATCGCCGGGTACAATGCTGCCTTTAATCATAAAGATGCCGCCCGCTACAAGCAGAACCAAATACATTAATCCGTCGAATGCTCTGGTGGTCGTCTGGAAGAACGCCATAAATTTATATGTCTCTTTTTTGATCGCATAGAAATTGATGTTGTCTTCCTCAAACTTCTCTTTTTCTTTCTCCTCGTTTGTAAAGGCTTTGACCACTTTCTGTCCCAGAAGACTGTCCTCAATGCGTGCATTCAACTCACCGATCTGTACACGTTGCTTGCGAAATGCTTCCCGCATACGCAAATTAATGATCGTACACGTCACCGCCATGACAGGAACCACCGCAAAGAGAATCAGCGTCAGGGGCAGACTGATTCTCGCAAGAATGATAAAGGAAATCACAGCCTTAATTCCCGCGATGAAAAACTCCTCCGGACAGTGGTGGGAAAATTCCGTCACATCAAACAGATCGTTCGTAATCCGTCCCATGATCTGTCCGACCTTCGTATTGTTATAGTAAGTATCCGACAATCTTTGCAGATGGGCATAGGCATCACGCCGCATATCCGTCTCGATGCGCGTCCCCATTACATGACCCGTGTAAGCCATATAGAAATTCGCCATCGTATCTATTATACGCAGACATAGATATAATGCTCCCAGACGTAAGATGATCGCCACGGTAAGCGACGATAAATCATTCATACCCGTATTGGTAATATACCGTATGATCATCGGCAGTACCAGCTCACAAATCGTAGTCAACCCGGCACAAAACAGATCAATAACTACGATATGTATGTACTTTTTATAATATGGGAGAAACCGTTGCAGCAGTTCTCCCGCTTTGTATGTTCTGGAATTTGTAGGCGTGTTCATAAATACTCCTAATATATAGTTTTTGCTTTTGTAAAGATTAATACCGATTATAACGTTTACGTTCTTAATTTGCAAATTTTGTAAATAGCACTGGGATTGACATCTCTGAGAATAACTACTTATAATATATGAAAATAAATCGAACTGAGAAAGGAAAAGTTATGAATCAGAATGCTCTTTTTAAACTATCATACGGACTGTTTATGGCTGCTTCCAAAGCAGACGCAAAGATGAATGGGTGCATCATCAACACGGTTACACAGATTACAAGCAATCCCCTTCAGGTGGCTATGACTGTCAACAAGCAGAATCTGACCTGCGACCTGATCAAACAGTCGGGCATGGTCTCTGTTTCGATACTTTCCGAGAAGGCGCCATTTTCATTATTCCAGCATTTCGGTTTCCAGAGCGGCAGAGATACTGATAAATTCGTGGGTGTACCTTTTGGCATGACCAAACAGGAGCTACCTTATTTGAAAGAAAATGCGACAGCTTATCTGGACTGCAAAGTAGTGAATTCTGTTGACGTGGGAACGCACATCATGTTCATTGCCGAAGTGGTGGATGCGGAAGTTTTATCCGATGACAATCCGATGACCTATGCATATTATCACGCCAATGTAAAACCCAAACCGGCCGCGGATGCCAACGCTCCCAAGAAGGGATGGAGATGTAAAATTTGCGGGTATGTCTACGAGGGCGAGGAACTTCCCGCAGATTTTGTGTGCCCGCTCTGCAAGCACGGCGCGGAGGATTTCGAGAAGATCGGATAATGATGTTTTCCTATAACACTTTCAGTGATGACTGTTTCGACTACGGTGTAATGCCCTCTTCCGAGGCACGCAGTTTACAGCCGTTGTCATAGGATCCGATTTCACATATTTCCGCTTTCTTACTTTGAAGGCAGAAATCGCAGGATGGACACGCTTTCTTGATGCCGGAGAAATCTCTCGGTACAGCGTCCAGTTTTTCGTTATGCTTACAATCGCTGCACCAGCAGTTTTGACATTGTTTATAAAGAGAAACGGAGGAAAGAGCAGTTTTCTGCCCTTTCTTCTTTTTTATATGTTGTGATGTGATTTTCGGCTTATCTTCTGCTTTATGTACTTTTTCTTCTTCCGCCATATAATCAAAAAGACTGATCTGGCCTTCTATCTGCTTTTTCATGAGATAATTCCTTTACTCATTATTAGTCTGCATAATATTCTAACATTTATTTAATAAATTATCAAAACGGATATTTTTCTTTATTCTCTTATATTCCATATTGTTTCAAACACTAATTTCTATAAATATATTTAAAACTATTGAATTTTTCCCGAAAATAATTTATGTTTGAGAAGACATAACCTGATTGCGATTTGTCTTAGAATGAAAGCAAATAATTGATGTTTGGGAGGAAGAAGATGATTAACTCAAAATTATTGCAGAGTCGAATTGAGAATAAAGAATTTGACGCGGAATTAAAAGAGATTTACGGTGCCGAGGAGAGTGTCCTTTCCTCACAGCGTGCAAGATACCGGAAGGCTATTGCCAAATTCGAGGAGTTATTCGGCGAAGGAGATGTCGAAATTTACAGTGCACCCGGCAGAACTGAAATCTGCGGTAATCATACCGATCACCAGCACGGTATCGTGCTTGCCGCATCCATTAATTTAGATGCTATCGCCGTTGTCGGCGCAGGAAACGGTGATAACGTCGACTTTGTGTCCGAGGGTTATGATCCCATTTGCTTCGACGTGAATCAACTCGATACTACCGAGGATACGAAAGGCACCACAACTTCTTTAATCAAAGGCGTCATCAAGGGTATGCAGGATCACGGCTATAAGACCGGTTCCTTTAAAGCTTACGTCACAAGTGATGTGCTCAGCGGGTCCGGGCTTTCTTCTTCTGCTGCTCTGGAGTCCATTATCGGCACAATTTTATCAGGATTATATAATGATATGTCCGTATCTCCGGTAGATATTGCCATCATCGGGCAGTACGCAGAAAATGTCTACTTCGGAAAACCCAGCGGGTTGATGGATCAGATAGCCTGCAGCGTAGGTGATTTCGTACATATAGATTTTGCGGACCCGGCCAAACCCATTGTCACCAAGATCAATTACGATATTACCTCAGAAGGCTATCGTCTGTGTATCGTTGACACCAAGGGTTCACACGCTAACCTGACCGACGATTATGCTGCCATCACAACAGAAATGAAACAGGTATCCAATTTCTTCGGCAAAGAGTATTTGAATGAGATCACAATGGATGAATTTATCACTGCAATGCCTGAACTTTACGGCAAAGTCGGAGACCGGTGCGTACTCCGTGCCTTCCACTACCTGACGGAAGTGGAGCGTGTCGGCCGTGCATCTACCGCATTAAGAGATAAGCGTTTTGGCGACTTCCTTGAGGTCATCAGGGAATCGGGCAACTCTTCATACAAGTACTTGCAAAATGTTTACTCCAACAAATATGAGCAGACTCAACCGGTTCCCACCACCTTGATGCTCAGTGAGCATTACTTGAAAAACAATGGCGTATGCCGTGTCCACGGCGGCGGTTTTGCCGGAACAATCCAGGCGTTTGTGAAAGAGGAAGCCGTTGCGGGATACAAAGATTTTATTGAAAAGATTCTCGGCGAGGGCACATGCCATGTGCTTTCCATCAGAAAACAGGGCGGAGTTAAGGTGCTGTAAGCGCCTGATAAGAACAAAGCTATCTTCTGTCTGCCACAGAGGATAGCTTTTATTTTTACCTATTTTATTTTTTAAAAGTTCTATGTTCAATAATAACCGATGCAATTCCGCAGAAAATTCCGAATACCGAATAGATTACAGCAGCCGACATTCCCCACCATTTCAAAATAAATCCTACAATCAGAAAAAGAATCGTTGCAATCATCATCAGGCAGCCGCATACAGCTCTTTTTAATTGATTCTTTTTATATGCTTCAGAATTTTCATCGTGCATTTCATTCCAGTGAGTAATATTATATTTGGAAGCCTGTGCACCTGCAAAGACAAGAATCGGAACTGCTACGGCAATCAGAAGCATGAAAAGAGCCACCGAAAAACACTCCAAATACTCGATTTTCTCAATCACCGGAAAAAGAGCTTCCAAACTTACTAAAATAATAACATCGATCAGTATGATCGTAACGCCCGCAGCAATCATAAACGCGAATTTACGCTGAAATTCAGCGATTTCTGACTGACTGTAAAATTGGGGAAGGCTTGTATGTTTCTTCCAATAATCACCGTATCTTAAACCGAACAGTATAAAAATCGCTACCGCAATCGTTACAAATATCATGAGGACTCCTACGAAAACACCTTCTCTTCCTTCCTCCACATACACGCCTAACGCATCATAATACGTCTCGGGGAACCAAAGGAATTTCATATTTAAGCCCTCCAATAAGAACATCAGACTGACACCCAGTAGAATAATGCCGACTCCTGCTGCCATCATTTTAGCGTAGATATTCATGTGATTGTCATACTCTGTCTTGTCTCCCACATAGAGCAGACTTACATCTTTTCTGACCAAATCATCCATACCGACATGAAACAGATCGCAAATCTGTATGATTTTCTCCATTTCGGGATAAGCAGTATCAGATTCCCACTTGGAAACAGACTGCCTGGACACTTCCAACTGTTCCGCGAGCTGCTCCTGCGTAATATTATCTTTTTTCCTCAGAAATTGTAAATTTTCTCCTAAACTCATAATACACAACCTTTCCTTTTAGTCTTTACTTACTGTTTTACTTAATGCTTCTTTTTACTTTTCGGAAACATTATCATTTTCTTGCGCAAGTCGAATGATGCTTTCATTATAGGAGGACACCCATGTAAAGACTATAAATTTGATGTTGCTTTTAAGTTTTTTGATGTAAAGTCCGGGTTGCATCGCAATTTTTGCAGCCCAAACTGCAGAGTCCGGGCTTATTATACCATACCTTCACTCTGCACACTACCAAACTAAATTTATAAATCATATTGTTTTTATGCAAAAACGGGCGGTTTTGTTCCAATGTCCGAAAAATGAGAAAACTAAGGTCAGAAAGAATTGACATAGTTTACAGAAACTTTTATAGTAGATTAAAAGAGCAGGAGAGAATGGATATGGGCTTTTTTAATCGGTCAGGAAAGAACAAAGGGAAAACAAATCGAATAGAAGAGATGGAACCGTTATCCTCCAAAAAAGACGGA
Organism: Lachnospiraceae bacterium; assembly: GCA_022510625.1. Lineage (GTDB taxonomy): Bacteria > Bacillota > Clostridia > Lachnospirales > Lachnospiraceae > UBA3282. The sequence continues at coordinate 1,482 of JAFLTD010000013.1, read as the reverse complement.
CAGGAGGCAGTCTCTATTTCGGAAGGGCAGTACACCCCTGAAAATCAAGATGGGGATATGCTTAACGGTGGGAGCGGCAATCCGAATGATGAAGACGGACAGGAGGATCCGATTATCATAAACGGTGAGGACTATCTCTTACATATTACCGGTACGCGGACGGAAGCCTTGATTACGTTGTATCGTCCTTTTTCTTTGGAGGAGCTTCACACTCTTTTAGAAGAAAATGGGATTGTTTACGGCATCAGAGAGGAAACGTTGGAGATAATTGCACAGGGCGGACAAAATTATGCGGAAATCCTCATTGCATCCGGCATTGCCGCCAAAAGCGGGCGTGACGGCTATTATGAATATCATTTTAATTCTGAACCTCAAAGGAAACCAATCATTCTGCCGGATGGCACGGTAGACTATAATGTGCTGGGAGAGATAGAACTTGTAACGGACGGACAGCACCTTGCCACCTATCATTCGGCTTTGCCGGGCGAAGCAGGCACAGATGTTCTGGGAAATCCCATTGAAGCATACAACGGTAAGGAATTGCCGCCTCTAAAGTGTAAACGCTGTGCGCCGGATGAAACCGGCTATGAATATTATGCCGGCGCTGAGGGAAATGTCACGGTAGAGGATGGGAGTCTGACTGTAACCCCGGTCTTTGTGGTAAAAGGCAATTTAAATGCCAATACCGGGGATGTGGATTTCCATGGCGATGTGTTGGTGCAGGGCAATGTATCTGCTGGCGTTACCGTGAAAACAACCGGAGATATTACGATAAACGGACATGTGGAAACAGCGAGCCTTTTTGCGGGAAAAGATGTTATCTTGAGAAATGGAATGCAGGGTGCAGGTAACGGCGTCATTCATGCAGGTGGTAACGTAATGGCACGTTTTTTAGAGCAGATACATGTTTTTGCCGGAAATGAAATCAACGTGGGAACCTTAATGAATTGCGAAGTGGAGGCGGGACGGAATGTGATAATTTCCGGTAATCGTGGTACTATTATCGGCGGCACAGTCAAGGCAGTGGAACAGATTTCGTCGGCTTCGATCGGTAACCATGCTGCGGTAAAGACGCGGCTGGTGATTGGTCTGGATTTTGATTTTAGGCATAGGATGGAAGATATAGATTGTAAAATAGAAAACTATAAGAATAAAATTCAAGATGCCGCACAGGAATTGGAGTGTATTGCCGATCAGTTAAAAACACAGTCGGCTAATCTTGGACTGATTCAGCAAAAAACGGAACAGACGCGTAAGAAGATTAGTTATCAGCTTAAATTAAAGGAGATTACTATGGAACGGGAACGGCTGATTGATATCTATCAGCGTTCTGCAAATGGGAAAATTATTGTCAGCGGGACTGCGAATGTGGGATGTGTGGTTGTTATAAACGGTTTACAGCAGACATTGCAATCAGAATTTCGGGACGTAACATTTAAAAGGGTCAAGAAGGAAATATGGATTACATCGAATAAGCTCTCT
>JAFLTD010000129.1 GCA_022510625.1 Lachnospiraceae bacterium | reverse complement strand
GGGACTTTTTAAGGGAGCGTGGCGAATCTAAAAGTCCATATTATGTTATGGGATTTTTGTAAATCCCCCTTGGCGAAGCCTTCACGTTGGAATGTCACATGACTCTATTCATCTGCCACAGTCGCCTTTTCCATACTCGACATATCGTTTAAGCATTCCGCAGTAAGTGCCACTTATCCCCTCATGCGAGAGACTGCATTTGTGGCATTCTAAGTTCCTGCCATGCCATCGCTTTTCTTGCGCTAACTTGATTTTCTGAGAAGCATCATCTGCCTTGGGCTGCACTGACAAGCCTGATGCCGTTTCCGATTTCTGGATAGCGCTCTTCGATGTCATGCTCTCATTTGATACGCTCACCATCTCCAAGTCAAGAGCTTCAATAAGTTTTGTGACATTGGGATTGGTATCTTCCAACCTCATTAAAGCGACTTCTTCTTCAGTCGGACACAATGGCTGTTGGCTGAGGATTACTTGGGCAATATTGTAAAAATCGCCTTCTACTCTCTCCATCACGTCTGAAACATGAAACTGCATATTAGTAACTGCCTTTACGCTTTCTTGCCATCTGCCATATTCCCCTTTCTCTGGAAAAACAACCACATCTTTACCTTCGAGAGGAAGTAAGTCTGTTGAGGTAATCATTACCTTACCTGTCGCAAGCCAGATGTATGGCGTAGGAAAGCAACTCATAATGGCAGCTGTCATCTCGTCTTTCACTAATGCCACAGTCTTGTCTGGAAAGTCTTTCAACAGATGCTCGCCAAACAGACACATCAGTCGCCCATCTTGGTAATACCAGCTTTCATCATAGACCTTCCCTGTATCGCCATCCATCGTTATGATGTGACCATTTGTAATTTTGTGCTCCGCATTGATATGCCAGAATATCGGCTCTCCTTGCTTGGTCGCACCAATAAAATACCGCTTCATCATAGCCATCAGTCTCTCTTGATTAAACCAAATGAATGAACAAAGATATTTGATGAATGTATTGTTGGGACTTACAATCTCCACTTCCATGACTTATCCTCCTTCCAGTTTATTCCATACTTTGAGCAGATATGAAAGAATGTTCCAATGGAAATGTTATTTACATAACGCAAGCAGTTGGTGAACTTTCTGTCCGTTTCCGCAGCTTTATATTTCTCGCTTTGTGCGCTGACAAGATGGAATATGCTACGGCCACGCTCACCGAGCGATGCTAAGGCTGCACCAACATGGAACCAGTCATCGTATGTCGCAGTAATATCAATGCCATGCTCTGTTATTTCACGACAACATTTTTCTATATGCTCCATTTCTGCATCACCATCATAACAGGTACGGAAAATCTGCTTGGGTTCCACCCATACCTTATTATATAAAGTGGCTTTCTCATTTACATACGGCTCTGGGTCGTAGGATATGATGCGCATCCGACTCACATCGCTGCACGAGCGGTCTATGGTCAGCCCCTCATGGGCAAAGTCACGACGTAAAGCCTCGAACTGGGCACGATGCCTTTCTGGATAAGCAACACGGAATATGGCAAACCAACCTTCCCCACCCACACTGTGGGCTGCATAAAGTATCTGAGGAATGTTGTGCCATTCCTTCTTCAGGTCATTGAACCACTTTACATCCATATTATCCTGCTTGTCGATGTCAATACAGAGCAAGTGTGAATGCGCCACAAGATTTTCCGTCCGACGCACAGGAGCGAATGTGCCTGAAATTGTAGCCAGTGGTAATTGCCTTTTCAGACTCTTTCGCGCGGCGGCATCAGTAGTGGCACGGAGTGCCTCTATCTGCTTTTTATACTTGTCACAGAAAAGAAACTCGCGCAGGGGTATTTCCGTGCCGACATTGTCTGTGACATTGTTGTAATAGCTAATCTTAGTTTCAAACAAATCTTTCATTATTCTCATATTTTAATTATCCTTGTTGTAGTTGTAGGTTGGCTGAAAGTCCCATTATGACAGGCCTTGTCATTACAATAGGGGTACAACCAAGTGGATGACAGCCCTGCAAGGCTGGGTAAACAATCATAGTTGTATGAATGTTGTGGGCTTACATGCTTTATCCACAAAGGGTTCAGCACATCTACAACTACAACCATCATTGCTCTTTTAGTGTTTTATTGATGTACTGCTGGGAAACGCCAAGCACCTCGGCAAGAGAGTTCTGCGATTTGATTTTGAATTGTCTATTGATAGCCCGGAGCAGATCGCCGTTGGTCATCATCCGTTGCACTCCCGCAGAATCTTTCAGCAACGGGTAGATACGTTCAACATGGACTCGTGTAAAGTATTCGGCAATGCGGATGGCATAGCTCATGGCCTCACCTGTTATGACAGGTTCGCTCCAATGGTTTGACAAAAGATGAGCCATGATAGCCAGACGCAGCACATGGATATTCATCTTCTGTATCACTCCACCGATATAGCTGTCCTCTTCCGCATCAGCTTTCATGTCATTGGCATCGGCATAATCAGCATAGAGCCGTTCCGCCTCGTGGGACAATCGAAGAGCCAATGATTCCATGTTGAACAACCTGCCGATAATGTCACTCCAGCTATCACGGATTTCTTGTGTCATGCTTTTACGGTCACGACGCTTCACGAACTTTACCTTATCGGGAAAGACAAACAGGAAACGCTGGGTAAAGCCTGAGTCCATCAATATGTCGGTGCCAAACGTCTTACCAAGGAGGGCTGGCTGAATACCGCCTATGATGCTCATTGCTGGGTCATCAACCAGTTTTGTTTCCTCTGATTTCCTGTTGATAGTGAAGCTGACATTCGACCATGTGGAGAGTAACTGTGAGACCTCACTTCCTGCCCCGTTTCCACCTTTGGTGTAGCGACCGAATGAGTCAATAAAAGCCTTGAGTTCATCGGCAACAACAATCATCATGTCACCTTGCGCAAGCAAAGCATTACGGGACTCAGGGGAACTGTCACCAACCACCCTCTGATGGAAAACAGGCTGCTCACCACTGTAGCTCCTATCCTCACGCTTACTCTGATCATAAGCCGCCTTTTCTTCAGCAAATTTTGCGAAATTTGCTTTGTCCTGTTCTCGGAGAGGGCGAGTCACTTCTTTGAGAGGCCCTGTCTTGTTACGGCTCGGTTTGCCAACCATGCTGATAAAGTCACATGGGTAGTTAGTGTACGGATTGGTAACGAGAAGCACTTTCTTACCTGCGGCGACACCTGCCGTAATAAAGCAGATGGCCACAACAAAATCCTGTGGGCAACCATAGGATTCCGACACCGCTCGGATATAATCCTGTACCGAAGCCGACAAACCGTCGATAGGCAGAGTCGGCTCGGAGAACGTCTCAGGCTTCAGGTGCTGCACCTCTTTTGGAGTATCGGAAGATGGTGGCAGCAGCTGTGGAAGCGGATGCGAACACTGCTGTTCGTCTGGGCGAGCAGAGGAAATCTTTTTAGCGGATTCCAGCATATTCTCCTCGGCGTTAATCAGGGAAAGAAAGTCTGGTTGTCCGTTTCCATGAAAAGGTGTGGTTAGTTCATCCATAATTTGCCTCCTCATTGGTTTGTACTCTTGTCCACCATTTCTACAGCAGATGCAAACAGGGCATCCACATCTTTCTTGGCATATAGATTACGTCGGCCCATCTTGTGTTTCCTGATGACACCCTCGTTCTCTTTTCTCCATAGAGTCGTGTAAGTGATGTGCAGCATTTCGCACACCTCTTCACGTGTTAACCACTCACCTTCATCACAGGAAGGCTTTTCATTCAGTCCACGTCTCGCACAGACCTCTTCAACTATCTCAGTAACAACCCGCCTGAGGTCGTCCATCTGAAGCATTACAAAACTTCCTTGCATATCATTAGATTTTTTGATTTCACGCCGTAAAGTTACTGCAATGCCATAGGGTGTGACCTCGGCAAAAATTGAATCGAATTCTGCCGAGGTCATTTTAACAAATAAGGGGCATTTTTTAACAATTAAGCCCAAATACAACAAAAAAGGATGCCCTGAATGAGCATCCTTGACTGACAACTTAATTGGTATTGGGATTAATGACCGAAAGTAACCGAAGCTTTATCTCTGTTGCATAGCTTTTCGCTCGTTCCGTCTGGACTCCTGTAATATTTGTACTGCCATTAGAGCCTTTAGATATGATGGCATTATAAACTATTTCCGCCCAGTCAAAACCTTTATTGGTATTGAATTTCGGGAATTTCTCCCGTATGGCAGCGTGGAAGGTGCGGTAATTATATTCGTCATTTACGAATCCACCCATCACCAATGCTGCGAAAACATACGCCAGTATGACATCGGTTTCATCTGCTTGTCTCCATTCAGAAAGCACTTTTTCAATCTCCTCAGTCAGAATTGACACATATTCTGGTGATAACATTTCTTCAAGGAGAACAACAGTACCCTTCCTGCCCCTACGACCTTTTGCTTCAAGCAATGCTGCGTCTATAACCCGTTTCGCCTCGCCTTTCTTTAGCTGTTTTGCAATCTCCTTCCATTGACCTTTTGAGTATTGGGCTTTGTTGATGCTCGCTCCAATGAGAGCTTCAACAGCTTTTTGCCCTATTAGTTTTTCCCAATAGGAACTTTCTGCTTTCAAAAAAGTCTTGGATATGAGGTCAGCAGCATGAAGGAAGCCGTCATCGAATATTATCCAATAATATAGGCTGAACAGATAGGGATTCTTGTGAAGCAGCCGTTCACGAATGGCTTCGTTGTTAAGCGACGAGTTCAGCATTTCTGACAAACGCCCCTTCAGAGGGTTGTCATCGGCTTCTGTCAAACTTTTCCCGTAATGCTTGTTGCCAGGGAATAAGCCTGCCACAATTTTCATCATACCTTTCACTCCATTGAAGGAAAGCATTTCCATAAGGAAGAAAAAGTTATTCTGGATGAAAGTCATATCGCCATCATAGGCTTTCTGAAACAAGGCTGTAAATTCCGCATATTCTTCTATGTGGTCATAGTGCCAACGGCGAAGGGTCAGCAAATTCAGCTCGTTAGTTGTTATCTCTGTTGTTTCCTGCTTTCGGTTCTTCTTGCTGAAACGCTTATATTCTTCAACAGCATCAAGAATTTCTTTGGTGTCAGGCTTTTCTGCCTTTTCAGAAAGTGCCTTTACAAGCTGGTCGGTGCCATTCTCAAAAAGAAGGTAACAGCACAGACAGTATGCAGATACGTCATTGGTCTCGACAGCCTTTGAATACAGTTTGTCAATGTCGAAACCCTCATCGGATGTGACAGCAGCAAGGTTTGCAATGGCTGTGTGTAATGATTCGGCATTGCCATCGCCCATATCTAAGATTGTCTGATGAAAAGGGGATTGCAGTTTTTCTTCCAAATCTTGCTTGAACTTGGAATACACTTCGGCATTGGCATCTTTCCATTCTAACAGCACTTTTTCATCCATGATTCATTGTTTATATGTTAAAATCTGAATAAAAATCGGTTTATTCCGCTAAAACATTGTTATTTTACTGTTTTTAGCGGAATAAGAAACTTTTTGTGTCTCATTTCTGCAAACGGTCTAATCGGGAGATTATGAGTTCTTCATACGCTTTCTTCATGTCCTCGCTGAGGAAAGAGTTGTGTATGAGCGTCTGCCATTTAGGGAGAGCCTTTTGAAGACCTTCGATAAGATGCAGCACTACATTCTCGTCCAACCCCATTGTCTTTGCGGCATTCAAGAAATCATCCAAACGCAATTTTGTCTTGCGACCAGAGAGAGGAAGTGCCAGTTCCTCTTTGTCATTGGGGTTGGCAATGGCAATGTTGAGCAGGTCGTATGCAGGTGTCAGCTGATAGTTCTCTGACGGTCGGTATAACGAGAAATTTTTCAAGTGCATGTCGTTGTTGCCAGTGACAAAGCAGAATAGCAGCAGCTGCATATAGTTTGTAAGGTCAAGCTTCGGAGTGCCGCTATACTGGGCTATTGTCTTTGCAATCTGCTCATGCGAACCTTTATACTTATATTCCGTAGGATGCAAGGTCAGCTGGCACATATCCTCCATGTCTATCTTCTCGCCGTTCTTGGTGCGGTCGATGCGCTTGGTGATGTAGCCAAGCCGTCCGTCAGCCAGCCGGACAAGGCTGTGAGGCACGACACTTATCTTTGCCGCTTCTGCAAGGTGCATCGTCAAGTCCTCGTTTTCGGGTAACTGCGGGTAGTCCTCTGTCTGAGGCTTGAAGATGTAGTCGCCCCAAAGTCCCACGATAGTCAGTCGGCTGGTGCCTTCATGCTTACTGAGGTTCAGCGAAAGCTTGGGTTGCACGCCCGTCAGCGATGTCTGGGCACGGATGACTTGCTCCGCCAGTCGGTCGAGGTCTTCATGCCGATATTCCAACAAGGGCACTTCCTTTGTTCCGAAAAACTTGTGGGCACATCGTGGATGAAAGTCTTTCTGACCTTCTTCCAATTCTTGATAACAGTACAGACACTTACACATTACGCTTCAACTTCTACATTTGGTTTGGGAACAACACTGACAGAACCAATACACTCCTTACAGCACAACAGCAACAGGGACATGCGGTCAAGAATGCTGATGTCGGTATTACGAAGTGCAACATCAAGCAGCCACCCTTCGGGTATCAGTCCATCGAAGAATGGGAATAGCACGGGACTTACGAATGCTTCCGCCTGCAAAGGCAGAGTCATGCTTACAGGCTGTGCATCCTCTCGTGTGAGATATGCTTCATCATAGCAAAAGCGGTATTCGCCACCGTCTTCCGTCAGGATGCCTGCAAGGATTTCCTTTCGATATATTTCTGCCTGTCTCATTGTTTCTTGGTTGCTGTAAGTTCGTAGTTGAACAAGTCGAGGAGCTGGTTCACCTTATCCATCCTTAGCGTTGGCTTTCCCTGTTCCAGATTGCGTACAAAGCACA
>JAFLTD010000128.1 GCA_022510625.1 Lachnospiraceae bacterium | reverse complement strand
TGTTCTTAAATATAAATGATGAATTTTATTTAGAATTTGCAGTATTGTTATAACGATTAGAAAAAACCTGTCTTTACGACAGGTTTTTTTTTTGAAAAAATTTCCTCTAACCGCGGCACTCTCTCAACACCTCTTCAAACTTCAGGGGACCGCCGAACAGATCAAGTGCGCTGCCGACAGTCACATTCACCCTGTCTTGTCCCAGTCTTTTTAACAGATGCAGATCTTCATAGCTGTGCACGCCGCCCGCGTATGTAACAGGTATTTTGCCCCAGCCGCCCAGCAGAAGTGCCAGTTCTTCCTCTATGCCGTCCGCTTTCCCTTCCACATCCACCGCATGGACGAGAAATTCATCGCAATATGATGCAAGTTCATCGAGTGTCTGCTCCGTCAGCTCCACCTCGGTATATTTCTGCCATCTGTCGGTTACAATAAGGTATCGGCCATTCTTCTTTCTCGCACTTAAATCCAAAACCAGATTTTGCCTGCCGATCTTTTGTACAAGATGCTTCAACCTGTCATACTGAACCTGTCCGTCCTTAAAAACATAGGACGTCACGATCACATGACTTGCACCGGCACTGAGATACTCTCCCGCATTCTCCGGCGTGATGCCCCCGCCGACCTGAAGACCGCCCGGATATTCCATAAGCGCAGCAAGCGCCTGCCTTTTCGTATCCTCATAATAAGGTGATGCAGCCGGATTCAACAATATGATATGCCCTTTTTTGATTTCATATTCACGATACAATCTGGCATAGAAAGCCGCGTCCTGCTCAGACACATAGTTCTCCTGCGCCTCATCACCGCAGTCGCGCAGACTGCCGCCCACGATCTGCTTAACACTGCCGTTATGGATATCTATACAAGGCCGAAACTCCATCCTCACTTCCCCTTATCGTAAATTATTACCGTGCATATTTTATTTTCTAACAGACATAATAACATAGAAGCAGGTGTTTTTGCATAAAAACATTCTGCTATGCAAAATTTGTGCCGAAACCGCACAAATTTCTTAATTGAATATTAATATAGGAAGATTAATAAAGGAGGCAAATATGAAAAAGATAAGAGCATTATTACTTGTTTCTCTCATGGTGCTGTCCATGACTATGTTTACCGCATGTGGCGTAAACGACAGAACGGCAAATAATGGCAATAACAACACAACCGCTGCCGATTCCGGTACCGGTAACAATACCAACACCAATGTCGGCAACACTAACGCCAATACGGGTACGTCCCAGAACATCACAGACAACAATACCACTGGCAACGGTACCGTAAATGATACCGCAAACGGCATGAACAATAACGACAATGACTATGTGAATGACGTTACCGCCGGAGACAACAATAATAACAATTCCGTGCTGGATGATGTGGGCGATGCGATCAGTGATGTCGGCAATGCCGCTTCCGATGTGATCGATGATGCCGCCAATGGCGTGAATAACGTGATCGATGATGCAACAGGCACCGGCAGCACGACAGGTACAGGCAGCACGACAGGTACAGGCAACACGACAGGTACAAGCAATGCTACCGGCTCCAATATGTCAACTCGTGGCATGTCCGCAACCCGATAAAAAAACGAGCAAGCTCGTTTAAAGCAAGCTCGTTTAAAGCAGGCTCGTTTAAAGCAGGCTCGTTTAAAGCAGGCTCGTTACCCACGATTATTTAAAATCCGTCCCTATGAAACCACAGGGGCGGATTTTACGTAATTTATTATATCTGCTACTTCTCTATGATAAGACCGTTTCTGTACGCCTGCAGAAGTTCTTCCAGCTGATGGATGCTCTCCCGCAGTTCCGTACCGATGTCCGTATCCGCAATCTTCTGGCGCATACTGCTGGTCTCCAGAATAACGGAATCCGAAAAAATATCCGATTCGTGGAGGATTGCCGACTCCGTGGATTCAAACGGCTCGTGCGCGACCAGGCGCATGCCGTAGGAATTGACAACGAGCGTATAGCCGGCAATTCCCGTCTTATCCTGATATGCCTTGGAAAAACCGCCGTCAATGATGAGAAGCTTGCCCCCGCACTTGATCGGGGATTCCCCTTTCTTGCGCTCCACCGGCACATGGCCGTTGACGATATGGGAACAGTTCTCGTCCAACCCGAACTCCGCGAGAATCTTCCTGATCACCGCCTCGTTGTCAAGCTGTTTATAGTAACTGTTCTTATTCTCCCTATGCATTTCCTTATCTTCCAAAAAATACCGTTCGAAGGTCGCCATCTTATCCTTGCCGAACACCGGAGAATAGGGACCTGCCCAGATATACCAGATGATGTCCTGTCCCTTCAACTTTTCTTTCAGATTGTTGTCGGCGTAATATCCTCTGCGTGCGTAATGCTCAAGCACATCATACAGTGCCTTGCCGCTGTACTCATCACCGTATATCTCTACCCTGCTGAAATTTCCGTCATCGTCCATCGGCACACATCCGTGATAGAGCAGATTCGAATTATACACCTTATACAGCCCGCCCTTGGAAAAGAGGAATCTGACATGTTTCTGCAGCTTCTCGCATTTGACAAACCCAAGCCGCAGCCGCTCCATGACCTGTTCCTCCTCGGGGGTCAGCTCATATGGCCTGTCTCTGTTGACCGTCGGAAAATCCACATCTTTCATGGCATAAGATACACCGTCGAGTACCAGTGACCTATTATCATAATCGATCTTGTCAAGCAGCAAACGATCCTGCATCCCGAATTCCGGTCTGCGCATGATAAGCTGCCCCTCGAGCTTGAACTGGATGATTGTGATTGCCTTGTGCATCTTCATGTCCAGACTCAGATCCTTCGTATCATAGTCGGTATTATATTTTATCGTGAAGGCGCTGCAATCGGTGTCCTTGTATGTATCCAGAGCAAAAGTCGCAAGAGGAATCAGATTGATACCGTAACCTTCCTCCAGCGTATCCAGATTGCCGTATCTTGCCGCCATCCTGATCACGTTAGCTATGCATGCAAGATGTCCGCTGGCCGCTCCCATCCATACGACATCGTGATTACCCCACTGTACATCCACGGAATGATAACCGCACAATGTATCCAAAATAATGTGCGGTCCGGGACCCCTGTCGAAAACATCCCCCACGATATGCAGATGGTCGATGACAAGCCTCTGGATCAGATCGCTTAATGCTATGATAAACTCCCGCGCCCTGCCGATGCGTATGATCGTGTGGATGATCTCATTGTAGTATGCTTCTTTGTCCTGGATCTCCGCTTTCTCCGTAATCAGTTCCTCGATAATGTACGAAAAATCCGCCGGCAAAGCTTTCCTCACCTTGGAACGGGTATACTTGGAGGAAACTCTCTTCGTAATCTGCACCAGCCTGTGAAGGGTAATCTTATACCAATCCTCTATGGAACTTTCATCCTCCTCACGCAGAATCAGATCCAGCTTCTCTCTGGGATAATAGATCAGCGTCGCAAGACTCTTCTTGTCCTTAATACTCAAAGTATTGCCGAACTCCTCATCGATCTTGCGCCTTACGGAACCCGAACCGTTCTTTAAGATATGATTGAACTGCTCATACTCACCATGGATATCCGTCATGAAATGCTCCGTACCCTTCGGCAGGTTCAAGATTGACTGCAGGTTTATGATTTCCGTCGATGCCGCCGCGATCGTCGGATACTGTTTTGATAAACTCTTCAAGTATTTCAGCTCTAAATCGTCCATGAATTCCTCCAAATGTTACCGTTATTTCAAAACTCTACTATTATGTCAGAGTTTGCTCATTATATTATCCATCAATGACATTACTCATATCATACATCCCCGCCGGTTTGCCCGCAAGGAATTTAGCCGCCTGAATGGCACCTTTGCCGAACACTGCCTTGGAGTATGCTCTGTGCGAGAATGTCACGACTTCGTCCGCTCCCGCGAAAATCACATCATGGTCGCCCACAATGGTGCCTCCTCTGACCGCACTGATACCGATCTCTTTCCCGTCTCTCTTCTCACGCACCTGACTTCTGTCATAGACATAATGATAGTCGTGACCCAGCTCCTCGTTGATGGAATCCGCCAGCGCGATCGCTGTCCCGCTGGGTGCATCCAACTTCAGATTATGGTGCTTCTCCACGATTTCGATATCAAACCCCGCCGGTGCCAAAATGCCTGCCGCTTCCTTCAACAGCTTCAACAGCATATTGATGCCGAGGGACATATTGGCAGATTTGAGGATTGCCACTTTCTTGGACGCTTCCTGCACTCTGACAAGCTGCTCTTCTGACAACCCCGTAGTGCACAGCACGCATGGAATCTGTCTGTCAACACTGTATGTGATCAGGTCATCCACCGCCGGTGCCGCACTGAAATCGATAATGGCATCCGCCGCCACGTCGCACTTAGCAATCGAGCTAAACACGGGATAAGGATTTTTCCCCTCGTCATAGGCATCCACACCCGCCACAATCTCTATCTCTTCATCCGCCGCAATCAGCCCGGAGATGGTCTGTCCCATCTTGCCGTTGCAGCCATGCATAATCACTCTTGTCATTTTCCTTCCTCCATTCCGAAGCATCACGCTTGATTGTTAAAAAGTGTCTGTCGCAGATGTATTCCACCGGCGACAGACACTTCCGACCATCTATTCTTATAGGATACCGTAATTCTGTAATGCGGTCTTCAAAATCTCCACATTCTTCGGTTCCATCTCCGACAACGGCATATGTAACGGACCGACATTCTTACCCATCAGGTTCATCGCCGTCTTAACAGGAATCGGATTGACCTCACAGAAGAGCGCATCACACAATTCAATGGCACGGAGCTGTTCCCGCATACTTCCCTCTACATCGCCGTCAAAGAACTTCTGACAGATATCGTGCATCTGTCTCGGCGCCACATTGGACACTACGGAAATCACACCCAGGCCACCCAGAGACAGAAGCGGCACTACCTGATCGTCGTTGCCGGAATACAGATCGACTTTGCCGCCTGCCAAGGACATCAGCTTAGCCACCTGCGAAATATTGCCGCTGGCCTCTTTGATCGCCACGATATTGCTTACTTCCGTACATAATCTCACAACCGTCTGCGGCAGGATGTTACATCCCGTTCTGCTCGGCACATTGTACAGAATGATCGGCAGTTTTACGGAATCCGCAATCTGCTTAAAATGCTCGTACAGACCATTCTGTGTCGCCTTATTGTAGTAAGGTGTCACAAGCAACAGCGCATCCACACCGTATTTCTCTGCTTCCGTGGATAAATATACCGCCGTCTTCGTACAGTTGGAACCCGTACCCGCGACGACCGGCACTCTTCCTTTCACTTTCTCCGCACAGAATCTGATCAGATCCAAATGCTCCTCATGAGTAAGCGTAGATGCCTCGCCCGTGGTGCCGCATACGATAATCGCATCCGTACCGCCGGCAATCTGTTCCTCTATAAGCTCCGCAAATTTCTCATAATTAATACTTCCGTCCTCGTGAAACGGTGTAACAATCGCTACACCTGCCCCTTTAAAAATCGCCATATCCATCCCGCCTTTCTTGTACCAAAATTAAGAAAGCTGACCGCATAGGGTCAGCTTTAACTCCAAGTTACCTGATAGCGCCCCATCGATTCGATGACAGTCATACAGTTCTTAACTGTATGCCCAAGGTGAGAATCTGCAGACAACTCTCCCTTTCGGCGTTTTCCCCTTTCAAAGTACATCACCTGTGCCTGCTACATCCGGACTCCTACTGATGAAAAACGCAACCTCTATCCATATTTTATAAATTTTAAGGCTCGCAATACGAATCTCGCAAACGAGCTTGCTCGTCTCTTATCATAGCACCATACCGCAGAATCTGTCAACCGCCATTTCATCCGAAGCGGATATCCATGCTATGGCTGCGTGGATGCCTACTCCCATATTTTAAACTGCATGGTCTCTACTTTAGTCACTTCATCCGCCAGAACGCACACCTCGTCATTGAGCGTTATCCCGGTCATGATGATGTCCATATCTTCCGGCTTGGATGCCAACAATGTCTTTAGTTCCTCCACCGTGATAATACCGTTGTCTATAATGCCCAGCACTTCGTCCAGTATCAACAGGGAACACTCACCCGTGTTCATCACTTTCTTAGCAAAATTGAGACCGTTTCTGATATTCTGGCTCTCTTCTGTCTGACGCTCCTGCGGCAGATTGATAAAGTCCTCGTCGGACTTTTCGAACCGGAATATCTTGATCTCCGGTTCCAGACGTTTAACAAATTCCGATTCGGCCAATCCACGACCTTTTAAAAACTGGATAATGACTACATCTTCGCCGCTGCACGCGGTCTGTACTGCTCTCCCCAGCGCCGCCGGGGATTTTCCATGACCTTCTCCGCTATAGATCTGAATCATGCCGTTTTTCATATTGAAACCTCACTACTTCCCTTACATACCATATTTTCTTCTTACTCATGTATGTTTTAATGCACTATTTTTGACATCATAGCACAATCGGGATTTTCGTGCAACTTTTTATATGGAGCGACTCATCACGAATCCTCTTCAACCATTTCCAGCTTGCTAACGGACACCTCATAGGCCACTCTTCGCTCAAGCTGGTCCTCGGATATCTTCTTCATATATTCTCTGCTCTGGATTCTTCCCCAGATGGCGCATCGGCTTCCAACCTCAAAACTGCTGGCAAATCTGGCATTTCTTCCCCAACAGATACAGGGTATGTAATCGGATTTACCGTAGGGTCTGTTTACCGCCAGCAACAGGTCCGCAATTTCCCGCCCCAAGGGTGTCTTGCGGTAAATTGGTGCCTTACAGATATAACCGTCCAGAAAAATCTGATTGGTTTTGGCACTTTCCGCAATATCCTCCACAAACTCAATTTCCCTTGCAAATACAGACAACACCAGTCTGTTCTTTCTCTCCTCATGTCTGTTATAGGAGCGGAACTGTCCCGTAATACAGATTTTCATCCCCTTGT
>JAFLTD010000127.1 GCA_022510625.1 Lachnospiraceae bacterium | reverse complement strand
ACCTTGAAATGACGGAGTCAGAGTCCGTTGCCTTACCGTTTGGCGATAGCCCATCGACAATTAGCAATTATATAGGATATTATGCGATTTGGCAAGTGTTTTTATGAAATTTCTTAAATATTTTACAGTGCAGTAAATCAATTCAAAGAAACAGCAAAGAGGAATAGGCCAAAATATCTGCTTATCCCTCTTTTGATTGCATAGTCTATTAAATATATCGCCTTTAAATCTCGTACATCAGCTCGCCGTATGTAGGGATCGGCCAGATCTCTTTATCCACGATCATCTCAAGACTGTCAGCAGGTGCACGGAGCTCATCCATAATATTTCTGACAGTATCTTTGTAGAAAAATGCCTGCGCCTTCACATCTTCCATAGCAGATGCTTCCTTCTCCGCTTTCTGCAGCTTAGTCAGCGCCGCCTGCATAGCTGCAAGTTTCTCGGTTACTTCTTTCAAAAGTGCTGTCTGAATCGATGTATCCGCACCGGCTTCCTTCACCGCGTTCACGGTATCCGCAAGGGATTTGGAATATTTCACTACCGCTGGAATGATCTGTTTACCTGCCATGTCGATCATAGCCAGTGCCTCGATATTGATGGTCTTTGCATAGGTTTCGTAGATAATCTCCTCGCGTGACTCCAACTCGACCTTCGTGAAAATACCGAACTTCTCGAATAATCTTACTGCCTTATCTGTCGTGATTGTGCTCGCCGCCTCAATCATGGACTTAATATTCGGAAGTCCTCTTCTCGCCGCCTCATCAACCCATTCATCGGCATAGCCGTTACCGTTGAAAATGATTCTCTGGTGCTCGGTCATATATTCTTTAATCAAATCGTGGATGGCAATTTCCAAATTCTCGGCTTTCTCCAGTCTGTCAGCCGCGTCACAGAACGCCTCTGCCACAATGGCATTCAGGGTTGTGTTGGGACTTGCGATGGAGTCCGCGGAGCCGACCATACGGAACTCGAACTTGTTACCCGTGAAAGCAAACGGTGAAGTCCTGTTCCTGTCGGTTGCATCCTTCTGGAAGTCGGGCAGCGTCTTAACACCTGTCAGAAGCTTACCGCCCTCTTTTACGCTGGTCGCCGTACCGGTCTCAATCAACTGCGTTACCACATCCTCAAGCTGCTCACCCAGGAAAATGGATATGATTGCCGGAGGTGCCTCGTTTGCACCGAGTCTGTGGTCGTTACCCACATCGGATGCGGACTGACGCAGCAGATCTGCGTGTGTATCCACCGCTTTCATAATACATGCAAGTATAAGGAGGAACTGAATATTCTCATTCGGCGTATCGCCCGGATCCAACAGATTAACACCGTTGTCCGTGGTGATGGACCAGTTGTTGTGCTTACCGGAACCGTTGACACCGGCATACGGTTTCTCATGCAGCAGACATCTCATACCGTGGCGGATAGCCACTCTCTTCATCGCTTCCATAACAAGCTGGTTGTGGTCCACGGCAATGTTGGCGGTCTCATAGATCGGTGCCAGTTCATGCTGCGCAGGTGCCACCTCGTTGTGCTGTGTCTTGGCGGTAACACCCAGTTTCCACAGCTCTTCGTTCAGGTCTTTCATATATGCACCGACACGCTCTCTGATGACCCCGAAGTAATGATCTTCCATCTCCTGGCCTTTCGGTGCGGGTGCACCGAACAATGTACGTCCTGCAAACATCAGATCGGTCCTCTTCATATATAAATCTTTATCCACCAAGAAGTATTCCTGCTCCGGTCCTACGGAAGCCGTAACTTTAGTCGCCCCTGTGTTGCCGAACAGACGAACGATGCGCAATGCCTGCTCGCTCAGCGCCTCCATGGAACGCAGAAGCGGTGTCTTCTTATCCAACGCCTCACCCGTATAGGAACAGAATGCCGTCGGGATACAGAGAATCATACCACAACCGGATTCTTTTAAGAACGCGGGGGAAGTGATATCCCATGCCGTGTATCCTCTCGCCTCGAAGGTAGCACGAAGTCCGCCCGAAGGGAAGGAAGAGGCATCCGGCTCACCTTTGATCAGCTCCTTGCCGGAAAACTCCGTTATCATCTTGCCGCTCTCATCGGGATGTGCCACGAAAGCATCATGCTTCTCGGCGGTAATACCTGTCAGCGGCTGAAACCAGTGTGTATAATGTGTAGCACCATTCTCTACTGCCCAATCTTTCATCTCTTTGGCAACTACGTTCGCAGCGTCCATGGACAGCTCTCCGCCCTCGTTCATGACACTTACGACTTCCCTGTACACATTCTTGGGCAAACGCTCTTTCATCTTGCCAAGAGTGAATACATTCTTCGCAAAAATCTCCTCAACATTAAATACTTCGCTCATTTTTTCATCTTCCTTTCCTCTCCTCTACAGGCTGTGAAACAAAAAAATGCTCCAAAAACCGTCTTTTTGGAACATCATCGTTCAAGATACCATTATTGTCAGCCTCCAGCCCTGCCTATAAGATACATTACTTTTTCCGAAAATGCAATAGATAATTTTATTTTTTGAAAAAATAAAATTATCTATTGCTCTCTGTTGGCAACGCGCAAAATATCATAGACTTCCGGCACCGCAGACAGACATACATCGACAATCTGCTTGGAATGCGGGCAGGATTCCATCCTCTGTCCCTGTTCATCATACATGTCCGATACCGTTACCGGAATGTTCGTTCCATCCGGTTTCATAATCTCAATATTGTCACCCACACTGAATTTATTGCGCTGCTCAATGCGCGCGCAAGTCTGCCCCGCCGTCTGCACCAGTCCGCTGACAATACCCAGATAGATATACTCATTCACATAGGTATTGTTATCATATATCTGTGTATTTTCGTCCGGTTTCCCAAAATAGAATCCCGTCGTGAACTGACGGTAGGTACATTTGGAAATTTCCGATAGATACCAATCCATATTGGCACGATATTTCTCTTCGGATTCCAGATAATCATCAATTGCCCTGCGGTAGGTACGTGCCACCGTCGCCACATAGAGTGCCGTCTTCATACGTCCTTCTATCTTAAAACTGTTGATCCCCGCATCAATCATCTCGGGAATATGCTCTATCATACACAAATCTTTGGAGTTAAAGATATATGTCCCACGCTCGTTTTCATAGACCGGCAGATATTCTCCCGGCCGTTTTTCCTCTACCACCGCATATTTCCAGCGACAGGGATGAGTACACTCACCGTGATTGGCATCCCTCCCCGTAAAGTAACTGCTGAGCAGACATCTCCCGGAGTAGGAGATACACATTGCACCGTGGATAAAACTCTCTATTTCCAGGTCATCTGGAATGTTCCGTCTGATTTCCTTAATCTCGCCGAGCGATAATTCCCTGGCAGAGACAACACGTTTCGCACCTTGATCATACCAAAAACGATATGTCATATAATTGGTATTGTTTGCCTGTGTGGATACATGAATATCAATTTCAGGGCAGATCTTGCGCGCAATCATAAACATGCCGGGATCGGCGATAATCAGAGCATCCGGCTCCATTTCCTTCAGCTCACAAAAATACGCTTCAGCGCCTTCCAGATCATAGTTGTGTGCCAAAATATTCGCCGTCACATGTACACGCACCCCGTGTTCATGCGCAAAGGCGATTCCCTCCGCCATCTCTTCCCTTGTAAAATTCTTGGCTTTCGCCCGCAGGCCGAACGCTTCGCCGCCGATATAGACAGCATCCGCACCGAATATCACCGCTGTCTTCAACACTTCCAGGCTGCTCGCCGGAATCAATAACTCTGGTTTACGCATAGCATTTATTACTCCTTAATGAAGAATCGCCTGCGATCCTTCCAGACATGATTTAGTTATACTTAGGCAGCGTATTTTGCTGCCTTAGTGTAACTTCATGTCTTGTGTACACTGATCGTCACACCGTCTCCCACCGGCAGAATCACAGTCTCTAAATCAGGGTGATGTTTTAACTCATACAGATATTCCCGCATGCGGCTATGTATGGTACGGTTTCGCCTTGTCACCGCAAACCGGGATTCTATGACATCTCCGTCCTGCAGCACATTGTCCGATAGCAGTATGCCTCCCGCCGAAAGCAGGCGTAAAATATCCGGCAGAAAATGAATATACTGTCCTTTCGCCGCATCCATAAAAATCAGGTCATAGGTACCCTTCAATTCCTTTAAAATATCTGTTGCGTCACCTTCTAAAAGCGTGATTCTATCTTCTCGGCCCGCCCTTCTGAAATTTTCTCTGGCAATCGGTATTCTCTTCTCATATTTCTCAATCGTCGTAATATGACAGCCTTTAGGCGCATACTCACTCATAAGTAAAGCAGAAAAACCAATGGCACAGCCAACCTCAAGAATTGATGTTGGTTTCTGCATCGCAAGCAGCAATTTGATCAGACTCTGCATCTGCGTACGAATAATGGGCACATTGGTTTTCTTGGCTTCACTTTCTATTTCATTCAGGAAAGGAGTATTGCCGGTATCCAGAGAATCAATAAACGCGCTCATGCGTTCGTCTGCTATCATCGTAATACCATCCTTTCCAATCTACTCTGCGGTTTCCTCATCCGATTCGGGCTCCTGTGCAATCACTGTCAGTATCTCCTGCACTGTCATGTTTGTGTTCAGATCGTATACACCCGGCTGAATATTACCGTGATGCTCCGAGAGAAGTTCCTGAATCATAAACAGTCGTCCGTCCCTGATCAACCCTTTTTCCTGCAGCATCTTACCGACATCCAGCGCAGAGTTGTCCTCCTCAATATATACGCTGATGATTCTGCCATCCCCGTACGAGAGCGGCGGTTCCGTAAATACACGGTATCCGTAATCATAGGCCGCTATCGCCGTCCTGAAAATAAACATAATGAGATAAGCAAACACCACAACTTTAATAATAATCTGTGCAGTTGCCCCTATAACATACTTTACACTCATATTTATCCCCATTCCGACCGTTACTCAAAGTCGATTTCCGCTGTAAGTAATGCGTTGACATCCTGCATCAACCTGCAGAATGCAAGTTCCGCCCTCAGGAAGTCCTCAACCATCGGATTCTCACGAAACTTGGCATACTCACGCTGAAACGCTTCTATTCTGTCAAACAGATCCTCGCCATCGGTCTCGTTCTGTAAGTCAAAATTCTTCTGTCGGTATTCATTCACCTTATCATATAATTCAGGCTGCTTCTTCAGCTTCTCTCTCTGGAACAAATACTCTTGATAGGTATCCGACTGCTGAATAAAAGCTGCAAACTTCTTAGTTGCCTCCTGTATCTGGGTGTCTGACATATCGCCATTCCTCCTTAAGTATATGATATCAATATCTTTACAGATTGTAACTTGTATAGGCTTAGGATATTGTATTTATCTCATGTCATCTACACTTCCATTATGATTGGCAGAATCATCGGCCGTCTCTTGGTCTTCTTCCACACAAACTCGCTCAAAACATCTTTGATTGTGGATTTCAGTTTACCCCAGTCAGCATGTCCCTTATCCAGACATGTTTGCACTGCATCACTCACCAGAAGCCTTGCCTCCTCCAACAGTTCATCCGACTCCCGAACATATACAAATCCTCTTGACACAATATCCGGGCCGGACACCAATTGATCACTGTAGGAATCCAGTGCCAGCACAACAATCAAAATACCGTCTTCAGCCAGATGCTGTCTGTCGCGAAGCACAACGTTGCCTACATCACCGACACCCAGACCGTCAACCAGAATAGCACCCACCGGAACCTTGCCTATAATCTCCGCCTTGTCACCATTCATCTCCAACACATCTCCGGACTGCAGCATGAAAATATCTTCCTTGGGGATCCCCAGCTCCTCCGCAATCTTCGCCTGTGCCTTTCTATGCTTATACTCGCCGTGAATCGGTATCGCATATTTGGGCTTCACCAGACTGTAGATGAGCTTAATCTCTTCCTGACAGGCATGTCCGGACACATGCACATCCTGAAAAATAACGTCGGCGCCTTTCATCTGCAGTTCATTGATGACATTAGTGACCGCCTTCTCATTACCGGGTATCGGATGGGACGAGAAAATCACTGTATCACCCGGCAGAATTGATATCTTTTTATGATTGTCACTCGCCATGCGGCTTAACGCCGCCATACTCTCTCCCTGACTGCCGGTAGTGATAATAACAGTCTTGTCATTAGGATAGTTCTTCAACTGCTCTATGTCAATCAAAGTATTCTCCGGAATATGAAGGCATTCCAGTGCAGAGGCAGTTTCAATAATATTGACCATGCTCCTGCCTTCCACTACTACTTTTCTGCCGAACTTGTACGCGGAATTAATAATCTGCTGCACACGGTCCACATTCGATGCAAATGTTGCAATGATGATCCTAGTGTCCTTGTGCTCTGTAAAAAGGCTGTCAAATGTCCTTCCCACCGTCTTTTCCGATGCCGTAAATCCCAAGCGCTCCGCGTTGGTTGAATCACACATGAGTGCCAGCACACCTTTCCTGCCAAGTTCCGCAAATCTCTGCAGGTCAATGGCATCGCCGAATACAGGTGTGTAATCCACCTTAAAGTCACCCGTGTGCACGACCACACCGGCAGGCGAATAGATTGCCAGTGCCGCGGCGTCTACGATGCTGTGATTCGTCCTGATAAACTCGATTCCAAAATGCCCCAAGGTAATATTCTGACCGAACTTGACGACCTTACGCTTGGTAATGTCAGTCAAGCCGTGCTCGTTCAGCTTATTCTCTATGATACCCATTGTCAGTCTCGTTGCATAAACAGGGACATTTAATTCTTTCAGAACATACGGCAATGCACCGATATGATCCTCATGCCCGTGAGTGATGACAAATCCTTTCACCTTCTCCGCATTATCTTTCAGGTAAGTGATATCCGGAATCACCAGATCGATCCCCAGCATCTCGTCCTCGGGAAAAGACAACCCGCAATCTACAACGATAATGCTGTCTTCATATTCAAAGGCAGTAATATTAAGCCCAATCTGCTCCAAACCGCCTAATGGGA
>JAFLTD010000126.1 GCA_022510625.1 Lachnospiraceae bacterium | reverse complement strand
AAGAGGAGGAGTTCAAGATGAACAAGACAGAATTAGTTGCAGCTATGGCTGATCAGGCAGGATTATCCAAGAAGGATGCAGAGAAGGCATTAAAGGCATTTACAGACGTTGTTGCAGGCGAGCTGAAGAAAGGCGGTAAAGTACAGTTAGTAGGTTTCGGTACTTTCGAAGTTTCCAAGAGAGCAGCAAGAGAAGGCAGAAATCCTCAGACCGGCAAGGTTATGAAGATTGCTGCTTCCAAGGCACCTAAGTTCAAAGCTGGTAAGGCATTAAAGGATCTGCTTAACTAATTTTTTATTGAACGGTGATAAAGGCCTGTATGCGTTTGCATATAGGCTTTTATTTTTTTGTTTAGTGTAATATAGGTTTGCATATTTGAAAGATACATTGGAGGTAAGTAATCATGAGACTCGATAAGTATTTAAAAGTTTCCCGTTTGATCAAACGGCGCACTGTGGCGAACGAGGCGTGCGATGCGGGCAGGGTGTTCGTCAATGATAAACCGGCCAAAGCGTCGGCAAATGTCAAGGTGGGCGACACTATCACAATTCAATTCGGTAATAAGGAGGTCAAAGTTGAAGTCCTGGACGTGCAGGAGACGGTGCGCAAGGAGGAAGCAAAAGATTTATTTCGATATCTGACATAGCATGAACATATAGGCATAATTCAGGAGTATCCATCATACATTTAAGAAGTAGCATAACTGCTTGGCATTGTGTTTTGCGGTTTTGGGAGGGTATGTATGGAAAATCTGAACAATGTAAACAGAAGACCTCACAAGCTGATGCTTACTGACAGAAGGACATGTACCATCAGCGGAGTCAATGACGTGCTATCCTTTGATATCAACGAGATTCTGCTGGAGACAGAGCAGGGCATGCTGATGATTAAGGGCAATGAACTTCATGTCAGCAGGCTTTCCCTGGACAAAGGAGAAGTGGATGTAGACGGGCGAATTGACAGTTTTACTTATTCGGAGAATGCCGGGTATGGTGCAAAAGGCGAGTCATTGATAGCCAGATTGTTTAAGTAGCTTTTGGGGGAATCGCGTGTTATGAGTCAGGACATTGTGCAGGAAGTTACTTTTTTTCTACATTCCATCTTTGTGGGTCTGATTATTACGTTTGCCTATGACTGGATTCTGATCATCCGGAGATTGTGGAGGCACGGCAGGTTTCTGACCTCCTCAGAGGATCTTTTATACTGGTTTGCATGCGGAATCGGCGTGTTTTATATGCTTTACAGAGAAAACAGTGGCGTTCTGAGGTGGTTTGCCGTGATGGGGGCAGCCCTTGGGATGCTTTTTTATAAAATAGTAATGAAAAATAGGTTTGTATACATTATGTCAACATATATCCACAAGATAATGTGGTTTATATTTCGTGTTATACAATTTGTATTAAAACCGATAAAACGCCTGTTTTCCGAGGTTCGAAGGTTTGTTCGATTTATTGTAAAAAAATATAAAAAAGTAAAAGAATTTATTAAAAAGCGGTTGACGGTTTGCATAAAAACCCTTAGAATGGTTTTATGTAAACAGTAATGGTGTGTAGTGAAAGAGGGGTATCATTAACAACATGGCAAGAAAAGCAGCATATCGTCGAAAGCGCCAGAACAGGATGGGCATGCTTTTAGTTACCACAGTTGTTTTAATGATGCTGATTGTGGTTGCGGTTAAAAGTGTAGAACTTCGTGAGAAGCGGGCAGCTTATGCGGCAAGAGAGGAAGCCTTAATGCGGGAGATTGAGGCGGAAGAGGCAAGAGCGGAAGAGATAGCGGAGTATGAGAAGTACACTCAGACTAAAAAGTATGTGGAAGAAATCGCCAAAGAGAAACTCGGGCTGGTGTACGAAGGAGAGATCATATTCAAAGATGGAAATTAAGCAGGTTTTGGATAAGGTTCCGAAATCTGCTTTTTAATGGTAATAATTCGGACAACCTCCTCATATATTGATTATTGACTAAAAATAATTGTCCATTTCAGGCAAAAAGCGAAATGATGATTGATAATGAGGGAGGCGGGTCATGAGAAGACAAGCGGAAGTCAAGGACGATAACAAGATTGCGATCATATCGGAATATGGCAGACAGAGGCTGCTGAACTATGCGGATTCCTTTAGAGATCTTGCAGATCTGTTTGAAGGGGAGGACAACGGCGACGATCAAAACGAACGACAATCAGATAATCGGCTGGATTATTTATGGCAGCGCAAATTGCAGGAAAACCAGGGACTTCTGGCAGAACATCTCAAGGAGATGGCACACATCATGGCTGAAGTGGCGAGGGAGGCTTATACATATCATCCAATGGGTGCCAGGAGATTCAGACAGATGTCTAAGCTGCTCAAGGAGTCCGGTATTCAACTCAAGAGCTTTTTTGAGCTGGAGCATGAAGACGGGCATCTGGAGATCAGTCTGACCATGAAAACTATTTCCGAAAAGTATGTCAGACTGGGGGAGTCCGAGCATATATCCGTGGCGGACGTGGCGGATTTTATATCGGTGGCGATGAACACCAGACTTCGCGCCGCGAAGAATGCGCCTTTGTACCTTACGCCGGAGTGGAATACCTACTACTTTCTGGAGGAACCCCGATTTCATCTGCTGACGGGAGCAGCTAAGGCGGTCAAGGAGACCGAGAAGGTATCGGGCGACAATTACTCTTTCTATGAAGGGGATGACGGTAAGATGGTGGTCATTCTGTCTGACGGTATGGGATCCGGAGAGAAGGCATGCAGGGACTCGGAGCGGGTAATCGAGCTGACGGAGCGGCTTTTGGAGGCGGGATTCCGCAAGGAATCAGCTATTCAGATGATTAACGGAGCGCTTGCGGCATCGGGGCAGGAAGAGAATATGTCCACGCTGGACATATGCGAGATAAATTTGTACAGCGGAGAGTGTGAGTTCATTAAAGTCGGCGCGGCATGTACATATATTAAGCGCGGCCGGCTGGTGGACAGGCTCTCGACACAGAGTTTCCCGCTGGGGGTTTTCGGACAGCTGGAACCGGAGACACTTTATCGGACATTGCAGAACGGTGATTATGTAATCATGCTGTCCGACGGTGTGCTGGATGCGCTTTCGCAGGGTATCGGAGAGGAAGTGCTTCCGGAAATTATCGGGAGGATGGATTACAACAACCCCAATGAGATTGCAAATCAGATTTTGGCATATTGCCTTAAGCAGAGTAAAGGACAAGTCAGGGACGACATGACGGTGTTAGTGACCGGTGTGTGGAATCAGGGCGATGGAGACAACGTACAGTAAGGTGATAAACTTCATAGAGAAGCATCATATGATAGAAGCCGGCAGCCTGGTGGTTGTGGGGGTATCCGGAGGGGCGGATTCTGTCTGTCTGCTGCATATTCTAAAAAGGCTCTCAGAGGATATTCCGTTCAGGATTGTGGCAGTGCATGTGGATCACGGCGTCCGTGCGGAATCTGCCGAGGACGCAGCGTATGTGGAGCGGCTGTGCCGAGAACTGGGCATTCCGTTTTATCTTCATAAGGTGGACATGAACGGCTATGCTGCAGAACATGGGCTTTCATCGGAGGAGGCCGGACGTCAGCTTCGCTATGCGGTATTTGAAGAGGTGCTCAGCCAACAGCAGAATGCGGCAGTATGTAAAATTGCAGTCGCACACAACGCCAACGACAGGGCGGAAACGATGCTGTTTCACCTTTTCAGGGGAAGCGGCATCAAGGGCCTAAGTTCCATTCAACCTGTCAGAGGGTCGGTTATCCGGCCGCTTCTTTGTCTGGAGCGCGCTGAGATAGAACAGTATCTTGCCGAGCGGAATCTGGCATACTGCCAGGACAGTACCAATGAGGAGGACAAGTATACCCGCAACAAGATTCGTCATTATATTCTGCCATATGCCGAGAAGGAAATCTGTTCCGGCGTGGTGGCCCACATGGGAGAGTTGGCGGACATTGTTTCGGAGACGGAGAGGTATTTGGCTAAGCAGACGAAGGTATTATATGAAGCGTTTGTGGAAGAGAAAGAAGGGTGTCTTTGTCTGCGGTGCGACCGGTTGTTGGCGGAAGATTCCGTTATCTATAAGAGAGTTCTCTTATTATGTATGGAGCGACTTACCCCTCACAGAAAAGATATCACCGGACAGCATATCTCGAATCTTGTGAATCTTATGACAAAGCAGGGGAGCAAGGAACTTTCACTTCCCTATGGAA
The DNA here is from genome assembly GCA_022510625.1 of Lachnospiraceae bacterium. Classification (GTDB taxonomy): domain Bacteria; phylum Bacillota; class Clostridia; order Lachnospirales; family Lachnospiraceae; genus UBA3282. Next base: position 3,040 of record JAFLTD010000126.1, on the reverse strand, counting down.
TCAAAGCATATAAAGAGTATGACATGCTGATGCTGTGTCAACACCCGGACGGAGACATGTTTCGGACAGAGGACAGCGATGCTGCAGACCAAGTCTATGTGATTGAGCCGCCTGCGGAGATTGATGTACCCGGCGAGGGAACTTACACCTTCATATTGTGCGAAAACGATGCCGCTCTTTGGGCAAAACAGGAAAATATTCCGGAAAATAGATATACGAAATGGTTTGATTATGATAAAATAACTACGGATTTACTGTTGCGGACAAGACGGCAGGGAGATTATTTAACGATCGATGCGGCACTGCATACACAGTCTGTCAAACAGTATATGATTAATGAGAAAATCCCTAAAATACAGCGTGACAATATTCATGTACTGGCTGATGGGGCACACGTTCTATGGATACCCGGTTATCGGATCAGCCAGTGCTATAAAGTGGATGAGAGTACCAAGCGTATCTTACAGGTACAGCTAAGAGGAGGCAATCATGACGGAGCGGATTGAAGTTTTATTGACGGAAGAAGATGTGGATAAGAGAATTCGGGAGATAGGCGAGCAGATTTCACGGGATTATGCCGACAAGCAGATTCATCTGGTCTGCGTGCTTAAGGGGGGCAGTTTTTTTATGTGTGAACTTGCCAAGCGGATTACTGTGCCGGTGTCTTTAGACTTTATGTCTGTGTCCAGCTACGGCGGGGATACGAAATCCAGCGGTGTAGTCAAAATCGTAAAGGATCTGGATGAGTCTATAGAGAATAAGAACGTGCTTGTTATCGAAGACATTGTGGATTCGGGAAGAACATTAAGCTATCTGTTGGAGATGTTGAAAAGCAGGGGACCTGCCGATGTAAAGCTTTGTACGTTACTGGACAAGCCGGAGAGAAGAGTGGTCGATGTTAAGGTAGACTATACCGGATTTCAGATTCCCGATGAGTTTGTCGTAGGTTACGGGTTGGATTATGATCAAAAATACCGCAATTTGCCATATATCGGCGTTGTGAAATTTGATTAACAGGTTAATGAAAGAGGTTTACTTTGAGCAAAAATAGCAGAAGTTTTTATTTGTACTTTGTAATTATCATCGGATTGTTGTTATTTACCGCATGGATCGGCATGTCGAGAGTACAGAACACCGGTTACACCCAGGGCGAGTTTGTGAGACAAATGGAGGATAACGAGGTTGCGCTTGTCAATATTTGTCCGAATAAAAATACGCCTACCGGTTCGGTGGAGGTAACGCTCAAGGGTGGAGAGGAGCGAGTTCTGTACGTTACGGATGTGACACAGATCGAAGCGTTGGTCAGAAGCCACGGACTCGATCCCAGAGTTGAGAGCGTGCCTGAGGAGAGCTGGTTCCTAAACAGTATACTTCCGATTCTGATCGTTGTGATTGTCGGTGTGTTCTTCTTTGTGATCATGAATGCGCAGAATGCCGGCGGCAGCAGCAACGGCAAGATGATGAATTTCGGCAGAAGCCGTGCGAGGCTGATGCTGGGCGGAGAAAATACGATCAAGCTGGACGGTGTGGCCGGATTAAAGGAAGAGAAAGAAGAACTGCAGGAAATTGTGGAATTTCTCAAGGACCCCGGCAAATTTACGCAAGTGGGGGCGCGCATTCCTAAAGGTGTACTGCTGGAGGGTGCCCCGGGTACCGGTAAGACGCTGCTTGCCAAGGCGATTGCGGGCGAGGCGAATGTGCCGTTTTTCAGTATATCCGGTTCAGATTTCGTGGAGATGTTCGTCGGTGTGGGTGCGTCGCGCGTACGTGATATGTTCGCGGAGGCCAAAAGACATGCACCGTGTATTATCTTTATTGATGAGATTGATGCCGTGGCGAGACGCCGAGGTACCGGTATGGGCGGCGGGCATGACGAACGTGAACAGACGCTGAATCAGCTGCTCGTTGAAATGGATGGTTTCGGTGTCAATGAGGGAATTATTGTGATGGCGGCCACCAACCGGGTGGATATACTGGATCCCGCTATCTTAAGGCCGGGCCGTTTTGACCGCAAGATTGCGGTAGCGCGGCCGGATGTGAGGGGAAGAGAGGATATTCTCAAGGTACATGCGCAGAACAAGCCGTTGGGCGACGATGTAGACCTGACACAGATTGCGCAGACCACCGCCGGGTTTACCGGAGCGGATTTGGAGAACCTTCTGAACGAGGCAGCCATCAATGCAGCCATGGACGAGAGAGTATTTTTAAAACAGGATGACATCAAGAAAGCGTTCGTCAAGGTCGGTATCGGTACAGAGAAGAAGAGCCGTATTATTTCCGACAAGGAGAAGCGCATCACTGCGTACCACGAGGCGGGTCACGCCATACTGTTCCACGTGCTTCCCGATGTGGGACCGGTGTACTCGGTATCCATCATACCCACGGGTCTCGGGGCAGCAGGTTACACCATGCCGCTTCCGGAAAAGGACGAAATGTTTGACAGTAAGAACAAAATGCTGCAGGATATCATGGTGTCTTTAGGCGGGCGTATCGCGGAGGAGATTATCTTTGACGACGTTACGACGGGTGCAATGAGCGATATCAAAAAGGCAACGCAGAAGGCGCGCAGAATGGTTACCCGTTACGGTATGTCGGAGAATATCGGTATCATCAATTATGAAGATAATGACGATGAGGTATTTATCGGAAGGGATCTGGCCCATGCCAAGAGTCACAGCGAAGAGATCTCCGGACAGATTGACAGGGAAGTGAAGGCGATCATCGACGACTGTTATGCCAAAGCTAAGGCCATCATTGTGGAGCAGAGTAATGTTCTGCATAAGTGTGCGGAGCTTTTGCTGGAGAGAGAAAAGATCGGCAGGGACGAGTTCGAGGCGCTTTTTGATGTAAAATACCCGCAGCCCGGGGACCCCGCTGCTACAGAGGCGTAAGAGTTTGTAAATATTGCACAAAAACACATATTAGAAATTGTAATATTTGTGAATACTTTGTATTGTAGACCCACAGGGGGTATGCTATTATACTACTTGTAACCCCCAATACATTATATAGTTTTTTGCTATACCCCATAAGAAAGAAA
>JAFLTD010000125.1 GCA_022510625.1 Lachnospiraceae bacterium | reverse complement strand
GACTTACGGTAGAGCAGGATACAGAACTTCGTAAGCAGCTTCGTGAAGCCGGAATTACCTACAAGGTTTACAAGAACACAATGATGAATTTTGCATTCAAGGGTACGGATTTTGAATCTCTGATTCCTTATCTGGCAGGTCCGAGTGCACTTGCTATTTCCACCGAGGATGCTACGGCACCTGCGAGAGTATTATGCAAATTTGCTAAGACGGCAGAAGCCCTTGAGGTAAAAGGCGGCATTGTGGAAGGTGTGGCTTACGATGCTAAGGGAATCGAGAATATTTCTAAGGTTCCTTCCAGAGAAGAACTGTTGTCCAAGCTGCTTGGAAGCATCCAGTCCCCGATCACCAATTTTGCTCGTGTTATGAATCAGTTGGCGGAGAAAGGCGGCGCATCCGACAATGCGGCAGAAGCGGCACCTGCTAAAGAGGCAGTGGCTGAAGAAAAACCTGCCGAGGCAGAGGCACCCGCAGAGGAAACCGCAGCTGCACCGGTAGAAGAAGCGCCCGCAACAGAGGAAGCTCCTGCAGCAGAAGAAGCACCCGCTGAGGAAGCACCTGCCGAAGAGGCTCCCGCTGAAGAAGCACCTGCAACAGAGGAGTAAGAAGTATCGAAACTTGTTAATATTGAAAATATTTATTCAAAAAATAACGGAGGTAAACAATAATGGCAAAATTATCTACTCAGGAAATACTTGATGCGATTAAAGAGTTGACAGTATTGGAATTAAATGAACTGGTAAAAGCATGTGAGGAAGAGTTCGGCGTATCTGCAGCAGCAGGTGTAGTCGTTGCGGCAGCAGGCGGTGACGCAGGCGCAGCAGCAGGCGAAGAAAAGTCTGAGTTTGATGTTGAGCTGACAGATGTCGGCCCGAACAAGGTTAAGGTTATCAAGGTTGTCCGTGAGGCAACAGGTCTTGGCCTGAAGGAAGCTAAAGACTTGGTTGATTCCGCTCCGAAGGTATTGAAAGAGGGCGCATCCAAGGAAGAGGCTGACGACATCAAGGCTAAGCTGGAGGCTGAGGGCGCTAAGGTTACCCTTAAATAAGACGAAAAGATTTTCTAATGCGGCAAATTTTAAAAGTACCATCATATCACATGATGGTACTTTTCTTTCTCTTTTTTCGGCAGAATATGCACCGAAAAAATTCGATAAATCTTTTAAAAATAATCATTGACTCTCCAAAAGATTTGTAGTATCATGGATGATGCACTATTGTGGTGTGATATGCTTATTTGGATGATAATTTCCGACTGATAAGCACGAAATCATAAAGAACGGGGTGAAATTGTCGATGGAAAAGAACAGGATCCGTATGGCTGCCGCCGGCAGAAATACGCGTATGACTTATGCACGACAGAAGGAAGTTCTGGAAATGCCTAATCTGATTGAAGTCCAGAAGGATTCCTATCAGTGGTTTCTGAACGAAGGATTGAAAGAGGTTTTCGATGACATCTCTCCTATTTCAGATTACAGCGGGCATTTAAGCCTGGAGTTTGTAGACTTCGAGCTGTGTGAAGACGATGTCAAGTATTCTATTGAGAAATGTAAGGAAAGAGATGCTACTTACGCGGCACCCCTTAAAGTAAAAGTTCGATTGGTCAACAAGGAGAAGGACGAAATCACAGAGCATGAAATCTTCATGGGCGATCTGCCGCTTATGACGGCGACAGGTACTTTCGTGATCAACGGGGCGGAGCGTGTTATCGTCAGTCAGTTGGTACGTTCTCCGGGAATATATTATGCAATCGGACACGATAAGATTGGTAAGAGACTGTTCTCTTCCACAGTTATTCCGAACCGTGGTGCATGGTTAGAGTACGAGACGGACTCTAATGATGTGTTTTATGTGCGCGTTGACAGGACCAGAAAAGTACCGATCACCGTGTTGATTCGTGCACTGGGCGTCGGCTCCAATGAAGAGATCAGGGAGCTGTACGGTGACGAGCCCAAGATTGAGGCAAGCTTTGCAAAAGATACCGCCGAAAACTATCAGGAAGGTTTGCTGGAATTATATAAGAAGATTCGTCCGGGCGAGCCGCTGAGTGTTGAGAGTGCGGAGAGCCTGATTACTTCTATGTTCTTTGACCCCAGACGATATGATTTGGCGAAAGTCGGCAGATATAAATTTAATAAGAAGTTAATGTTCCGGAACAGAATCAGACATCATATTCTGGCGGAGGATGTTGTGGATACTCTGACGGGAGAGCTTCTGGCGAAGGCGGGAGACAAGGTGAGTGCCGAGTTGGCTGATGCCATCCAGAATGCGGCAATTCCCGCTGTCTGGATTCAGACGGAGGAGAAAAATGTCAAGGTTCTCTCCAATATGATGGTAGATATCACGAACTTTATCGAGTGTAACCCGAGAGAATTGGGAGTTACAGAGTTGGTATACTTCCCTGTACTGCAGCAGATTTTGCAGGAATACAGTGAAGACCCTGAGATGCTTGCTGAGGCAATTCAGAAGAATGTGCATGAATTGATCCCGAAGCATATTACTAAGGAAGATATTCTTGCTTCCATCAATTACAATATCCATCTGGAATACGGTATCGGTAACGATGACGATATTGACCATTTGGGTAACAGGCGTATCCGTGCGGTCGGTGAACTGTTACAGAACCAGTATCGTATCGGTCTGTCCAGACTGGAGAGAGTGGTTCGTGAGAGAATGACTACCCATGACACTGAAGAGATCTCCCCGCAGGTGCTGATCAATATCAAGCCTGTACAGGCGGCTGTCAAGGAGTTTTTCGGTTCTTCACAGTTATCCCAGTTCATGGATCAGAACAATCCGCTGGGTGAGTTGACACATAAGAGACGTCTCTCAGCACTTGGTCCCGGAGGTCTGTCAAGAGACAGAGCCGGATTCGAGGTTCGAGATGTACACTATACACATTACGGCAGAATGTGCCCTATCGAGACGCCGGAAGGTCCGAATATCGGTCTGATCAATTCCCTCGCGTCCTATGCAAGAATTAACGAGTACGGATTCGTGGAAGCGCCTTATCGTGAGATTGATAAGTCCGATCCGGAGAATCCGCGCGTTACGGATACGGTGGTGTATATGACTGCGGACGAAGAGGATAACTATCACGTAGCTCAGGCGTCAGCTCCGCTCGACGAGAAAGGTTATTTCACGCGTAACAGTGTGTCCGGACGTTTCAAAGACGAGACACAGGAATATCCGAAAGCGATGTTTGACTATATGGACGTATCACCGAAGATGGTATTCTCCGTTGCGACGGCTTTGATTCCGTTCCTGCAGAACGATGATGCGAACCGTGCATTGATGGGTTCCAACATGCAGAGGCAGGCCGTGCCGCTTTTGTTTACTGAGGCACCTACGGTGGGTACGGGTATGGAGCCCAAGGCGGCTGTTGACTCCGGTGTCTGTGTGGTAGCTAAGAAAGCGGGTACGATTGATTATGTATCTTCCGAGCTCATCAAGATGACTTATGACGACGGTGAGAAGGAAGAGTATCATTTGACTAAATTCTCAAGGAGCAATCAGTCCAACTGCTACAATCAGAAGCCTATTGTATTTAAAGGTAACCATGTAGCGCAGGGCGAAGTGATTGCGGACGGTCCTTCCACGGCGGGCGGTGAGCTTGCCCTCGGTAAGAATCCGTTGATCGGCTTCATGACCTGGGAAGGTTATAACTATGAGGATGCGGTACTTTTGAGTGAGAGACTGGTACAGGAAGATGTCTATACTTCCGTACACATTGAGGAATATGAGGCGGAGGCGCGTGATACCAAATTAGGGCCTGAGGAGATCACAAGAGACGTTCCGGGTGTAGGTGATGATGCGCTGAAGGATTTGGATGACAGGGGTATCATTCGTATCGGTGCGGAGGTTCGCGCGGGCGATATTCTGGTCGGCAAGGTAACTCCTAAGGGAGAGACCGAACTGACGGCAGAGGAGAGACTTTTACGTGCGATCTTCGGTGAGAAAGCCAGAGAAGTTAGGGATACTTCCCTGAAAGTGCCTCACGGTGAATACGGTATTGTAGTAGATGCCAAGGTATTTACAAGAGAGAACGGCGATGAGTTGTCTCCCGGTGTCAACCAGGCGGTTCGTATCTACATTGCCCAGAAGAGAAAAATCTCTGTAGGTGATAAGATGGCCGGCCGTCACGGTAACAAGGGTGTTGTTTCCCGGGTGCTGCCGGTGGAAGATATGCCTTATCTGCCCAACGGACGACCGCTCGATATTGTGTTAAATCCGCTGGGTGTGCCTTCCCGTATGAATATCGGACAGGTACTGGAGATTCACTTGTCCTTAGCTGCGAAAGCACTCGGCTTCAACGTGGCAACTCCGGTATTTGACGGTGCTAAGGAGGGCGATATCACTGATACGCTGGAGCTTGCTAACGATTACGTCAATCTCGAGTGGGAACAGTTTGAGAAGAAGCATAAAAAGGAACTTCAGCCTGAAGTTTTACAATATCTGTCGGAGAACAGAGATCACCGCGAGGTATGGAAGGGTGTTGAAATTTCCAGAGACGGTAAGGTGAAACTCCGTGACGGCAGAACGGGTGAGTATTTCGATTCACCGGTTACAATCGGACACATGCATTATCTGAAGCTTCACCATTTGGTGGATGATAAGATTCACGCGCGTTCCACAGGTCCTTATTCCCTGGTAACGCAGCAGCCGCTGGGCGGTAAAGCACAGTTTGGCGGACAGCGTTTCGGTGAGATGGAGGTTTGGGCATTGGAGGCGTACGGCGCGGCATATACCCTGCAGGAGATTCTCACGGTGAAATCCGATGATGTGGTAGGACGTGTCAAGACTTACGAGGCAATCATCAAAGGTGATAACATCCCCGAACCCGGTATTCCGGAATCCTTCAAAGTGCTTCTCAAGGAATTGCAGTCTCTGGGTCTGGATGTGAGAGTGCTTCGCGATGATCATACGGAAGTAGAGATCATGGAGACAATCGATTACGGCGAAAGTGATTACCGCTATGAGATCGAAGGTGATTCCAGAGGATATAATTACGAGAAAGATTCTCTCGGCTCCATGGGATATCAGAAGCAGGAATTTGATGAGGACAGCGGAGAACTTGTAAGCAGCGAGGAAGAGGAAGAGTACGATGAGGACGACTTGGATCTGGAAGCTGATTATGAGGAACAGGATCAGGAAATGTTCTAAAATAACCCGGAAGGAGCATGTGATTGAAAATGGCGGATTTAAGACAACAAACCTATCAGCCTATGACATTTGATGCCATCAAGATTGGACTGGCATCTCCCGAAAAAATCAGAGAGTGGTCCAGAGGTGAAGTTACCAAGCCGGAGACCATTAATTATAGAACCTTAAAACCCGAAAAGGAAGGTTTATTCTGCGAAAAGATTTTCGGACCAAGCAAAGATTGGGAGTGTCATTGCGGTAAGTACAAGAAAATCAGGTATAAAGGCGTAGTCTGCGACCGATGCGGTGTTGAGGTCACCAAGGCAAGCGTCCGCAGGGAGCGTATGGGACACATTGAACTGGCAGCGCCGGTTTCCCATATATGGTATTTCAAGGGAATTCCCAGCCGTATGGGTCTGATTCTTGATTTGTCCCCGAGAGTTTTGGAAAAGGTGCTGTATTTTGCATCTTATATCGTGTTGGATGGCGGCGAGAGCGATCTGGAATACAAGCAGGTTCTCACCGAGAAGGAATATCAGGATGCCAGAGAGACATGGGGCAATAAGTTCCGTGTAGGTATGGGTGCCGAGGCAATCAAAGAGCTGCTTCAGGCGATTGATTTGGAGACGGAAGCAACAGAGCTCAAGGAAGAGCTTAGAGAGTCCATGGGACAGAAGCGCGCGCGTATCATCAAGCGGCTGGAAGTGGTAGAGGCTTTCAGAGAGTCGGGAAATCAGCCTGAGTGGATGATTATGGATGCAATCCCGGTTATTCCGCCCGATCTTCGCCCTATGGTACAGTTGGACGGCGGCCGTTTTGCCACCAGTGATTTAAATGATTTATACAGAAGAATTATTAATAGAAACAATCGTCTCAAGAGATTGCTGGAGCTCGGTGCACCTGACATTATCGTCCGCAATGAGAAGAGAATGCTTCAGGAAGCGGTGGATGCGCTGATCGATAACGGCAGAAGAGGACGTCCGGTAACCGGTCCTGGTAACAGAGCACTCAAGTCTCTGTCCGACATGTTAAAAGGTAAATCCGGTCGATTCCGTCAGAATCTGCTCGGTAAGCGTGTCGATTATTCCGGGCGTTCCGTTATCGTGGTTGGTCCGGAGTTAAAGATTTACCAATGCGGTCTGCCCAAGGAAATGGCGATAGAGCTGTTTAAACCTTTTGTTATGAAAGAACTGGTGTCCAGAGGCATCTCTCAGAACATCAAGAATGCCAAGAAGCTGGTAGAGAGACTGGATACGCAGGTGTGGGATGTGCTTGAGGAAGTCATTACGGAACATCCTGTTATGTTAAATCGTGCGCCTACACTGCACAGGCTTGGTATTCAGGCGTTTGAACCGATTCTTGTGGAAGGTAAGGCTATTAAGCTGCATCCTCTTGTATGTACAGCTTTCAATGCCGATTTCGATGGTGACCAGATGGCCGTTCACCTTCCGTTATCCGTGGAAGCACAGGCGGAGTGCCGGTTTCTGCTGCTTTCACCGAACAACCTGTTAAAGCCGTCAGACGGAGGACCGGTGGCGGTTCCTTCTCAGGACATGGTGCTCGGAATTTACTATCTGACACAGGAGAGACCGGGATCGATCGGTGAGGGCAAATTCTTTAAGAACGTGAACGAGGCGATTTTGGCCTATGAGAACGGCGCATGTACACTGCATACGCGGATCAAGGTCAGAGTTACCAAGGAGACGGCCGACGGGGAAATCGTATCAGGAACCGTAGAGTCCACATTGGGAAGATTCCTGTTCAATGAGATTCTTCCTCAGGATCTGGGCTTTGTGGACAGAACCGATCCGGAAGACCTGCTGAAACTGGAAGTGGATTTCCATGTGGGCAAGAAGCAGCTGAAGCAGATTCTGGAGAAGGTCATCAACATCCACGGCGCTGTAAAGACGGCAGAAGTACTGGATTTGATCAAAGCTACAGGATATAAATATTCTACCAGAGCGGCAATGACTGTATCTATCTCTGATATGACCGTGCCGGCCAAGAAGGAAGAGATGCTGGAGGCAGCTCAGGCTACGGTAGATAAGATTTCCGTGAATTTCAGACGTGGTCTGATCACAGAGGAAGAGAGATATCGTGCCGTTGTAGAGACATGGAACGAGACGGATAAGGAGCTGACGGACGTTCTGCTCTCCGGTCTCGATAAGTACAATAATATCTTCATGATGGCGGATTCCGGTGCCCGTGGTTCCAATCAGCAGATTAAGCAGCTTGCGG
>JAFLTD010000124.1 GCA_022510625.1 Lachnospiraceae bacterium | reverse complement strand
GAGAGAAGAAGATTCGTAGATATGGAATTGTGTCAGTTAGATCAGTTTTATCTCTATAATCTTAATCATTATAATAAAATCGTAAATCAACGTAACAAACTTCTCAAGGATATGTATTTCAATCCATCTCTTAGAGATACCTTGAATATTTGGGATTCTCAGCTTATTTCTTTTGGAAGTAAGATTATAGAGAGAAGACAATTATTTGTAAATCAGTTGAATGAAATTATTTTTGATATACATAAGAAATTGTCCGGCGGAAGAGAAGATTTAGTGATTCAATACGAACCTGATGTTATGATTGAAGAATATGAAAAATCTCTCACATTAAATCAAGATAAAGACATTAAGTTGAAACAAACTACAACAGGTCCTCACAGAGATGATTTTTCTTTTATTGTAGGTGATATTGATATTCGTAAATTCGGATCCCAGGGGCAGCAGAGAACCGCAGCTTTATCTCTTAAATTATCTGAGATTGAATTAGTAAAGAAGATGACGAAAGATAATCCTGTTCTTCTTCTGGATGATGTGTTGTCAGAACTTGACAGTAACAGGCAGAATTATTTATTGAGTACAATCGGTGATATTCAAACTATCATTACATGTACGGGTTTAGATGAATTTGTGAACAACAGATTCGAGATTAATAAGGTTTTTCATATTGAAAACGGTCAAATTATAAGTTGAAGATATTTAAGGGTCTATTTTAGGAAGGGCATGGTGAACAAATGGCTAATGAAATGGCTAACGAATACGGAGCGGATCAAATACAAATCCTGGAAGGTCTAGAAGCGGTAAGAAAAAGACCCGGTATGTATATCGGCAGTACTTCTGTGAGAGGTCTTCATCATCTGGTGTATGAGATTGTTGATAATTCGGTAGATGAAGCACTTGCGGGATTTTGTAATACAATTCATGTGACGATCAATCAGGATAATTCCATCACCGTTCAAGATAACGGCAGAGGAATTCCGGTCGGAATTAATCATAAAGCAGGAATTCCCGCTGTTGAGGTTGTATTTACGATTCTTCATGCCGGCGGAAAATTCGGCGGTGGAGGATATAAAGTATCCGGCGGATTGCACGGTGTAGGTGCTTCCGTTGTCAACGCATTGTCCGATTGGCTTGAGGTGGAAATTTTTACCGAAGGTAAAGTGCACAAACAGCGTTATGAGAGGGGACATGTGTGTTATCCTTTGAAAGTTGTCGGGGAATGTGAGGCGGATAAGACCGGTACAAGAGTTCATTTTATGCCGGATGCCACAATTTTCGAAGAGACTGTATTCGATTACGATACGTTAAAGACCAGGCTTCGTGAGACGGCTTTTCTTACGAAAGGATTGAAAATTGTTCTGATTGACGCCAGAGAAGGTATGGAGCAGCAAAAAGAATTCCATTATGAAGGCGGAATCAAAGAGTTTGTTACATACTTGAATAAGAGTAAAGAAGCATTGTACAGTGATGTTATGTATTTTGAGGGCACGAAAAACGGTGTCTATGTGGAAGTGGCATTGCAGCATAATGATTCTTACAATGAGAGTGTGTACAGTTTTGTCAATAACATCAATACGCCGGAAGGCGGTACCCATCTTGTGGGATTTAGAAATGCACTGACGAAAACTTTCAATGATTATGCCCGTAGCAATAAATTGTTGAAAGAAAGTGAAGCGAATCTTTCCGGAGAAGATATTAGAGAAGGTCTTACGGCTATTATCAGTATTAAGATTGAAGATCCTCAGTTTGAAGGACAGACGAAACAGAAGCTCGGTAACTCTGAGGCAAGAGGTGCCGTTGACAGCGTAGTCAGTGAGCAGCTTACTTATTTTCTGGAGCAGAATCCCGCAGTTGCCAAGACGATTTGTGAGAAATCTATCTTAGCACAGCGTGCGAGAGAAGCTGCAAGAAAAGCAAGAGATCTCACACGCCGTAAAACTGCGCTTGAGGGAAGTGCGCTTCCGGGTAAACTGGCGGATTGTTCCGACAAAGATCCTAAAAATTGTGAAATTTATATCGTGGAGGGTGATTCCGCGGGCGGTTCCGCCAAGACTGCAAGAAGTCGTGCGACTCAAGCTATTCTCCCGCTGCGCGGTAAAATCTTAAACGTTGAGAAAGCAAGACTTGATAAAATCTATGCCAATGCGGAGATTAAAGCGATGATCACTGCTTTTGGTACGGGTATTCATGACGATTTCGATATTTCGAAGTTACGTTATGACAAAATTATCATTATGACAGATGCCGATGTGGACGGTGCTCATATCGCAACACTGATGCTCACGTTTATCTATCGATTTATGCCGGAACTTATTAAGCAGGGACATGTATATCTGGCGAAACCGCCTCTCTACAAGTTAGAGAAAAACAGACAGGTGTGGTATGCCTACAGTGATGACGAATTGGAGAAGATTCTTGCTGAGGTGGGTCGTGACCAGAATAACAAGATTCAGCGTTACAAAGGTCTGGGAGAGATGGATGCGGATCAGCTTTGGGAGACAACGATGGATCCCGAAAAGCGTATTCTGCTCCGTGTGAATATCAATGAGGAGGAAGAATCCGAAGTTGATCTTACTTTCAATACACTGATGGGTGATAAAGTAGAACCCAGACGTATCTTCATTGAAGAGAATGCGAAGTTTGTTAAGAATCTGGATATCTAAGAAAGGTACATGGTTATAGGATGGACGATCGAATATTTGATAAGATTGAAGAAGTAGATCTGAAGAAAAAAATGGAAGATTCTTACATTGATTATGCCATGAGTGTTATTGCGGCCCGTGCGCTTCCTGATGTAAGAGACGGTTTGAAGCCGGTACAACGGCGTGTTCTGTATTCCATGATCGAATTGAACAACGGTCCGGACAAGCCTCACAGAAAGAGTGCCCGTATCGTCGGTGATACAATGGGTAAATACCACCCTCACGGAGACAGTTCCATCTACGGAGCGTTAGTCAATATGGCGCAGGAGTGGTCTACACGCTATCCCCTTGTGGATGGTCACGGTAATTTCGGTTCCGTGGATGGAGACGGAGCTGCTGCCATGCGTTACACTGAAGCGAGATTAAGTAAAATCTCCATGGAGCTTCTCGCAGATATCAACAAAGATACGGTAGATTTTGTACCAAACTTTGATGACACGGAGAAAGAGCCTACCGTACTTCCGAGCCGTTATCCGAATCTGCTTGTCAACGGTACTTCCGGTATCGCTGTCGGTATGGCTACAAACATTCCGCCCCATAACCTGAGAGAGGTTACGAATGCGGTTGTCAAGATCATCGACAACAAGGTCATCGAGGACAGAGAGACAGATATCGAGGAGGTACTTGATATCGTCAAAGCTCCCGATTTTCCTACCGGAGGTATTATTTTGGGAACAAGGGGAGCGGAGGAAGCATATCGCACCGGACGCGGTAAAGTAAGAGTCCGTGCAGTGACGGATATCGAGACGCTGCCGAACGGCAAGACCCAGATTATAGTGACGGAACTTCCCTATATGGTCAACAAGGCGAATCTGATTCTGAAGATTGCCGATTTAGTAAAACTCAAAAAAATTGACGGTATCACGGACCTGAGAGATGAGACAAACCGCGAAGGTATGCGGATTGTTATTGAACTTCGCAGAGATGCCAATGCCAATGTTATTTTAAATCAGTTATATAAGCATACACAGCTGCAGGATTCTTTCGGTGTCATTATGTTGGCGCTTGTCAACAATGAGCCTAAGGTAATGAATCTGCTTGATATGCTCACCCATTACCTGAAACATCAGGAAGAAGTAGTTACGAGAAGAACAAGATATGATCTGAATAAAGCGGAAGAGAGAGATCATATTTTACAGGGTCTGCTTATTGCACTGGATCATATTGACGAAGTCATCCAGATCATCAGAAGCAGTCAGACAACCCAGATTGCGAAAGACAGATTAATTGAGCGTTTTGAGCTCTCCGATGCACAGGCACAGGCTATTGTAGATATGCGTCTGCGTGCTCTGACAGGCTTGGAGAGAGAGAAGCTTGAGAATGAACATAAAGAGTTAATGGAAAAAATTGCTGAGTTGAAGGCAATTCTTGCCGATGAGAAACTGCTTCTCGGTGTCATTAAAGAGGAAATGCTCATTACCGCTGAGAAATACGGTGATGACAGAAGAAGCCAGATTGGTTTCGATGTATATGACATCAACATGGAAGACCTTATCCCGAGAGAGAATACGGTCATTGCCATGACAAGTCTCGGCTATGTGAAGCGTATGACCGTGGATAATTTCAAGGCACAGAACCGTGGCGGCAAAGGCATCAAGGGTATGCAGACGATTGAAGAAGATTATATTGAAGATCTTCTAATGACAACGACCCATCATTACCTGATGTTCTTTACAAATTTTGGCCGCGTATATCGGTTGAAAGCCTATGAGATTCCGGAGTCAAGCCGAACTTCAAGAGGTATCGCCATTGTCAATATCCTTCAGCTGAACCCCGGGGAAAAGATCTCGGCCATGATTCCGATTAAGGATTATGAAGATAATAAGAATCTTTTCATGGTGACAAAGCGTGGTACTGTCAAGAAAACCTCTATTATGGAGTTCAGCAACGTCAGAAAGAACGGACTGATGGCAATCAATCTCCGTGAAGATGATGAGCTGATTGAAGTTAAGACGACTTCTAAGGAAACGGAAATTTTCTTGGTAACAAAGCACGGCATGTGTATCCGCTTTAAAGAGACAGATGTACGTCCTACCGGAAGGGCATCCATGGGTGTGATCGGTATGAATCTGTCCGATCAGGATGAGATCGTCGGAATGCAGTTGGACCATCAGGGAGATTCCCTTCTGATCGTCTCTGAGAACGGTATGGGCAAACGTACTTATCTGAATGAGTTTACGGTCCAGAAGCGTGGTGGTAAGGGTGTGAAATGTTATAAGATTACCGAGAAGACCGGGGATGTGGTCGGTGTAAAAGCGGTCAACGATGACCATGAGATTATGATGATCACGACCGAGGGTATCATTATACAACTGCGTATGGAAGATATCTCCACACTTGGAAGAATTACTTCCGGTGTTAAGATGATCAACCTGGATGATAATGTGAAAGTTGCCAAGATCGCCAAAGTTCGGGAGAAGATCAGCGACGGTAATCAGGAATTTGAGAATATCGAGGACGCGATGGAAGAGATTCCGGAAAGCGAAAGATACAATATACCGGACGACGATGATGAGGAAGTAACGCTTCCGAGGGAAGATGCGGATTCGGAATAATGAAGTGACTACGGAAAGCTGTAATTTGGCTTTCCGTAGTTTTTGTATAAGAGAAAATGAAAGGAATATATCACGATGTTAAATCTTGCAGTAATCGGCGATATTCACAGCAATCACGTTGCACTGGAAACATGTATTCGTCATGCGCTCGATCGAAATGTGGACGAATTTCTCTTTATAGGAGATTATATCAGCGATTGTCCCTATCCTCAGAAAACGATGCAGATTATCTATGAGATGAAAAAACGACATATATGTCACTTTATTAGGGGTAACCGAGAAGATTATATGCTGAATCATAGTAAAAATCCCGAGGAGAGATGGACCTATTCTTCCGCCAGCGGAAATTTGCTCTATACATATGAAAATCTGACGAATCAAGATTTTGATTTCTTCGAGAGTATGGATATTCAAGGTATCTATCATAAAGAAGGATATCCTGCTTTCCGCTACTGCCACGGATCGCTGACACGATCCAACGAGTTATTGTTTCCGGATGAAGAAAATACGAAGAAAATTATGTCAAATCTGGATGTCGATTTACTGGTCGCCGGACATACTCATATTCAGGACAGAAGTATGTATGGAAATAAAAAATTGATTCATCCGGGTTCCGTTGGTATTCCGTGGTATCACGACGGCAAAACACAATATATGATATTACATGGCACTGAACATGGATGGGAAGAAGAGTTTTTCCGGCTCTCCTATGATGTCGATACGGTTATAAAAGAGTTTGAAACCTCCGGTCTGTCAGGAAAAGCACATTATTGGAGCAAATTAAACA
The DNA here is from genome assembly GCA_022510625.1 of Lachnospiraceae bacterium. Taxonomy (GTDB): domain Bacteria; phylum Bacillota; class Clostridia; order Lachnospirales; family Lachnospiraceae; genus UBA3282. The sequence goes on along the minus strand of JAFLTD010000124.1, from coordinate 1,349 downwards.
TTCATGCACTTAAGACAGGGGATGATTACACAACACCATGCCTGCAGCTGGCCATGAAGTTATGCAAAGAAGCGGAAGGAAATGTTACCTGGCCGGATATAGATGAAAAGTATTGGGAAGAAGCGGCGGAACATTTCGGAATTTTATAGAAGCTTGAAATTTATCGTTTTTGTTAAAAAAACGGAAACTAATCCCACTTTTTAAAGTAACTTATTAAAACATAATTATCTTGATCCGGCTGCTCTTGAAAATAATCATCATATTCCGAATGATATATTCCAAGATCAGACATTGCGGTACTATCATAAGTATAAATGGTGATGTTTGTTAATTTAAACCATGAATTATGTGTTTCAATATACTCCTTTGCTGCCTCATATCCCACGTCACATTTTATTACTTTTTCGCCTTCGATATGAAACCAATATACATCAGATGTTCTGACTTTAGTAGGATACACAACCTCGCAGCCGTCAGGCAGCCTGAGTGTTTCTATTTTTAATATGATTGGTACTCTCCAACAAAAAAGGCAAAGGAGTAATGTCGATATCATTACTATAATGATTATTTTAGCTTTCCCGGTCATTTTTCTACTCTTTCCACATAACCTGCAACTCATCTACGAGAGAGCTTATTCGATGTAATCCATATTTCCTTCTTGACCCTTTTAAATGTTACATTCCGAAATTCTGATTGTAATGTCTGCTGTAAACCGTTTATAATCACTACACATCCCGCATGCGCAGTCCCGCTGACGATAATTTTCCCGCTCGCAGAACGCTGATAGATATCAATCAGCCGTTCCCGTTCCATAGTGATCTCTTTTAATTTCAGCTGGTAATTAATCTTCTTGCGCATCTGTTCCGTTTTTTGCTGAATCAGTCCAAGATCAGACGACTTTGTTTTTAGCTGTTCGGCTATACTTTCCAATTCCTGTGCGGCATCTTCAATTTTTTCCTGATAATTACCTATTTTACAATCTATATCTTCCATCCTGTTCCTAAAATCAAAATCCAGACCGATTACCAGCCGCGTCGTTACCGCAGCACGGTTACCGATCGAAGCAGACGTAATCTGTTCCACCGCCTTGACCGAGCCACCGATAATAGTGCCGCGATTGCCGGAAATTACCACATTCCGTCCCGCTTCCACTTCGCAATTTAGTAGGGCTCCAACGTTGATTTCCTTTCCGGCAAAAACCTGTATCTGCTCCAAAAAACGTGCCACTACGTTACCGCCTGCATGAATGATGCCACTGCCTGCACCCTGCATTCCATTTCTCAAAATAACATCATTTCCCGCAAAAAGGCTCGCTGTTTCCACATGTCCGTTTATCGTAATATCTCCGG
>JAFLTD010000123.1 GCA_022510625.1 Lachnospiraceae bacterium | reverse complement strand
CTGCTGTCGATTACTCTGGTATTTTCATGACCGCAAAAAGGGCATTTCATCAGGGATTTCCTCCTCAATATCTGTGTTTTTGTATTGAATAACGTGCAGTTGAACTACAACTAAACAATGTTATTATATTTTATTTTTGTAATTATGTCAACTATTTTATGGAAACCAATCGGATGCTCAATTATACACAGATATCTACAATAATAATGTCCGGCCCGATCTGCTTGATGTCCTTATAGCTGATTACGTAATTTGAATCATTGCCTCCAAACAGACCACACCACTTATTTTCTCCCGGAATGATCAGTTTAAAAATCTGACCGGTGCATTCGTCAAATTCGAAATCGCAAACTTTACCCAATTTCTGGCAATTTTTCAGATTGATGACTTCCTTTTTCTTAAAATCCGAAAATAACATAGGAACCCCTTCGGGCTTTTTATTATTAAATGCAGCAGCCCTCAAAAAGGTTCCTATCACTAAATACGGAAAATATATTAGTATATGCATCTCAGTCATTCACCGTGACATACTCGTGGAATACATATCCGACAGCACCGTCATCTAACAGAATTTCATACCATTCTCCATTTTCCACGCTGCCATAGCAGGTATAAGTCTCTCCCTCTTTAGCCACCTTCAAGATATTGGAGTCGGAAGTACTTGGATTATCCCGCACATTCACATTATGTGTGACGGTAAGTGTGTAAGGCGTCTCTAATTCACCTATCTCGACTTCCCATCCGTCTTCCAGCTCCTGACCCTGAAACTCGGTATTTCCGTCCTCCGACTCAATCTCCGATTCCTCCGCCAGATTCTTATAATTCTTGGGTGCATACTGCCGATACAGATGATATCCCAGGACAGCGACCACGACAAGAAGCACACAGCCTGCAATCACCGTCATAATCGTGATGACATCAACGCCTTCATCATCGTCATCGTCGTCATCCCAATCATCATCTTCCCATTCTTCCTCTTCCAATTCCTCCTCACGGTATACCGTTCTCTTCTTCGGATAAGATGCAGGAGCTGATTTCTTCTGAGGCGGTTCCGGTGTAGTTTTTTTTGTCTTGGGTGATGAGCTCTTGACAGCATTCCCGGAATCCGATCTGATCTTGGCCGCCGTCTCCGACAGGATATTTCGCTCAATCGCGTCAATCGGAATATCCAGCGTCTCATCGGAAACATTTCGTCCGCCGCTCTTACCCGCTATGGGCCTGCCGCACTTATGACAGAACTGGGTTCCTTCGCGCAGTACCGCTCCGCAGTCGGGACACTTTCTGTCCTTTATCGCTTTGGCGCCGCATTTCGGACAGAATTGATCCGTCTCCAACATATTGGCACCGCAATTTGTACATTTCATACTTTTCACCTCATCATATTTCGCTGCTGCAGACCCCTGTCTTCGCAGTCACAACCGCTCTCTATTAATGTAACAGAGAACTCGTTTTTTGTAAAATAATATGGGAATATTTTTCCTTAAAAATTTATGAATAATTCCGTTCGATTCGCACATCCTTTTTATGTGAAACAACAAGCTAGGAAAGGATGGGTATGAATATGATGCAGGGTAAAGTAGAAATATGCGGCGTCAACACGGCTAAATTGCCGCTTCTCAAAAATACTGAAAAAGAAGAATTGTTCAAACGAATTGCGGACGGTGACGAGGACGCGCGCAGGGAATATATCAACGGCAATCTCCGCCTTGTCCTGAGTGTCATCAAACGCTTCCATTCCAGTAACGAAAATGTGGACGATCTGTTCCAGATCGGCTGCATCGGATTGATCAAAGCAATCGACAACTTCGACTGTACTCTCAACGTCAAATTCTCCACCTATGCCGTTCCCATGATTGTGGGAGAAATCCGCCGCTATCTGCGCGACGCCAACAGCATACGCGTTTCACGCTCCCTCAAGGATACCGCCTACAAAGCAATCTATGCCAAAGAACATCTCACCCGCGTCAATTCCAAGGAACCTACCGTTACGGAAATAGCGGATGAAATCGGCATATCCAAGGAGGAAATCGTCTATGCGCTGGATGCCATACAAGTCCCTATGAGTCTATACGAACCTGTTTACACGGACGGCGGTGACACGCTGTATGTGATGGATCAGATCAGCGATAAGAAAAACCGTGAAGAAATCTGGGTAGAGCAAATCTCATTGAGCGAGGCGATGAAGAAACTGAGTGAACGTGAATATGAAATCATCACGCTGCGCTTCTTTGAGGGAAAGACGCAGATGGAAGTTGCCAATAAAATAGGAATCTCCCAAGCACAGGTGTCGCGTCTGGAGAAAAATGCCCTCAAAACGATGCGAATGTACCTGACTGCCTAAAAGATTCCTGCCGGTCAAATATCATATTATCAATTAATAGTCCGCAATATCAAAAGTCAGCGTGATATCTTTGTTGCCGTACAGTTTGAAATAGTTCTGTATAATGCGGTCCGTCACCACGCGGACGTTCTCCTTCTCAGTACCCATAAGTACCACCAGGAACTGTGAACTGCTGTATCTGGTGCCGACATCCACGCCGCGCAGCGATTTACAGATTGACTGCTCCATGCACTGCATGGCCACCTCCATGCGCTCCAGCTTGATTTCGCTGCCGTCCGATGAGAACAGCGTGAACAGCAACAGCTGCGTCTGCTGCTGACTTCTTTCGGAGAAGCGGTTCATAAAGTCATATATATGTGCAAACTCGGCATAATCAACCTGAAATGCTCCCTGCTGTTCCTCACTCTGCCGGAGCAGATTGATAACGGTCTCCAGATCGCTTTTGGACTGCTCCGGAGAACGCGCAAGTCCCGCACTGTGATAGAATCCATACCGGATATTCTCATTCTGTTTGACGTGGTACAACGCCTTATCCGCCCTCTGATACAACTCGTTAAACTCGTGCCCGTCCACGCCCGACAGACTGATACCGATAGACAGTTGAGTCTCCTTAAGAATTTCTGCCTGCTCCTGTTTGTCGGCAAAAGCCTTCAGTATCTTGTCAACCATGACGACGGCGTCATCTCTTGTTTTGATACCTTCCGCAAAATAGAGGAACTCGTCCCCGCCGGTTCTGCAGACAATGTCCTTGCCGCACACTTCGCGCAGTATGTCCGCAGTCATTTTAAGTGCATAATCACCTGCCAGATGTCCGTGGATCTGGTTAATCTGCTTAAAGTGATCCAGGTCAAGAATCATCAGACAGCCGCCCGCCGCCCGCAATCCGGCCGCTATCTCAGACTCACCCTTGCGCTTGCTGAGGACACCGGTCAGATAATCCGTAGGCGCTTCCAGCACACTTTCCTTCCCCATAGCGACACCGTATATCTTCTCGCTGTCAAAGATCGGCGATGCCATCTCGTCTTCCTTCATCCACTGCTGTTCCAATGCGCCCTCTTTAATCAGTTCTATGAATATATCCACCAGATCCGGGTCCCACTGGCTTCCCTTACCGCTCTGAAGTTCCTGCATCACAACGTCATCGCTGAGCCTTCTTCTGTAGACGCGATTGCTCGTCATGGCATCATAGGAATCCACGATTGCAATAATCCTCGCAATCAGCGGAATGGATTCCGCTCTCAAACCTTCCGGATATCCTTTACCATCGTAACGTTCATGGTGATATCGCGCTCCGACGTTGACATTCGGAAACATCTTAAAGTCTTTCAGAATCTCAGCACCCATGGTGGTGTGATCCTTGATCAGCTTGAATTCAAGGTCAGTCAATCTAAACGGCTTATTAAGCACTGCATCGGGCACACCGATTTTGCCCACGTCATGCATCATCGCCACATAATATGTATTCTGAACTTCCTCCTCGGACCACCCGAGTCTGCGTGCCATTGCCTCTGCATAAGCGGCAACACGCATAGAATGACCTTTCGTATATTCATCCTTGGCATCCACCGTGTTGGCAACCGTCATAATTGCCTGAATGGTGACACGCTCCATCTCCCTTGTCTTCTCATCCAGTCTGCGCTGCAAATCTTTCCGATATCCATCCAGTTCCAGCGTACTCTTAATACGGCTCAACATAGTCTGCGGCTCAAAAGGCTTGGAGATAAAATCACAGGCCCCCATGCGAAAACATTCCACTTCCGTCTCGGAACTGCGGTCCGCGGTCAGGAAAATGACCGGGATCTTCTTCCAGCGCGGGTCGGCCTGTAGTGCTCTCATAACCTCAAATCCACCGATTTCCGGCATATTAATATCCAGCAAAATTAAATCCGGTGTATGTCTGTCCAGATACTTATATGCCTGCTTGCCTGAATTTAAGGCAACCACTTTGTACTTTTCTCCCAATAAGTTTTGTGCCGTTGACAATGTTAATCGGTCATCGTCAACAATCAGGATTATCTTCTTCATTCGCCCCTCACACATATGAATTATTCATATATTTATCATATCATTGCACGATATAAAAATCAATTATCTTTGCTCATCTCCTTCTTCAGCCTGCGCATAATTTTCTTTTCCAGACGGGAAATATAGGATTGCGAGATTCCCAACAGCTCAGCCACTTCCTTCTGGGTCAGTTCCTTACCGTCCGCATTGCCTAATCCGAAGCGCAGTCTGATGATCGTCTGCTCACGCTCTGACAGCTTTGCAATAGCTTTGATCAGAAGCTTTCTTTCCACCTCACTCTCCAGATCCCTGTAAATCACATCCTCGTCCGTACCCAGAATGTCCGACAGCAAAAGTTCATTTCCGTCCCAGTCCACATTGAGCGGTTCGTCAATAGATACCTCCATCTTATGCTTACTGTTTCTTCTCAGGTACATCAGTATTTCATTCTCAATACAGCGGGACGCATAGGTCGCCAGCTTGATGTTCTTCTCGGGATTAAAAGTATTGATGGACTTGATCAGTCCAATCGTTCCGATGGAAATCAGATCTTCCACTCCCACTCCTGTGTTGTCAAATTTTTTGGCAATATACACAACCAATCTCAGATTGTGTTCTATCAGAATCGCCTTGGCCTCATCTTCATATTCCGTTCCAAGGTCGCTTATGATCTCGTTTTCCCTCTCGCTTTCGAGGGGCGGCGGAAGCACCTCCGTTCCACCTATGTAATGAATGTCTCCCTGCTTCGACATAAGAAATCTTGTATCCTTATGTACCATCTTAAATTGGATTTTACCGGGAATTGCCACTTTTAGAATCATTTTTATTCCTCCTAGTCTTCTAATAACCGGGGGTGCAGTATCATCTGATAAACACTCTCTTCCGATATTCCCGTATCACAAATTGCAACAATGACATGTTCTTTTCTGACAGTCTGCTCCTGCTCCTCTATAATCAATTCCGGCAGTTCATAAGCGTTCAGGATACCGTTGTCCTTTCCGACACTCCGAAAAGGAATCACATGGTACTTCTCGGGTCTGAAACCCGAACGAATCTGACTTGCCAGTTTGCTGCTGATCAGACACACCGGCGCACCGCTTATCGGATCGGTCAGATGATTGCCCGTGTCCAACAGCGCCTGTACGCGAAGTTCACTCTGCATTTCCGGGACATGGATAGACACCGTTCTCATGCAATCTTCCCTCTTCTGCCGTATCAGGGCAACTATCTTAAACAGGACGCGGTATGACAGGTATCCTGTCACAAGCGTTATCAACAGGCTCACGTTTCCTCTCAGAACCATTCTCAGACGATTCAGAATCCATATCATGATGCTGCCTAAAAAAAATCCACAGCCAGCCATCACAAGACTTCCGCGAATCAGCTTTTTTCCATGACTTATTCTAAAGGCAACACGCATCATGCATATACTGACAGGAACAGTGCTTACAAAGATTCTGATTCCCACCGTGCCGATCGGCACCAATATCGCAACACAGATCATTGAGGCACCTATTGCAGCTCCCATCCAGATTCTCTTATGCGTGGCAGTACATTTAAGAATCTGTCCGGCAAGAGACAATAAATACAGATTACTTGTCATCTGCAGGATAAAAACACTGTCAATATATAATTTGTAATACACATTCCACCTCCGTGCTTCGGCTCTATTATAAAAAAACAGAGATGAATATTTTGTCACAATCGGGAAGCATTTCCACTATTTTTGCAGACAGATAACAACAAAAAACCACAGGATATTCTATCCTGTGGTTCTGACACATATGTCACATTAATAAAGTAACCATTATTTGCTTCTCAAGAAATCCGGAATCTTTAACGATTTCTCTTCTACGGAACTCTTGATATCGGTGGTCTTATTGATTCCTCCGATTGTCTTAAGCTGTGCCGCCCCTGCTTGTCCCGTCTGGGCACCCGGCTGCTTCAAGCCGCCGCCCGGAACAGCGAAATTGCCGAGTCCCGCACCCGGAACCGTTCCGACAGTCTGTTTGCCCTGCAGGGAAGTCGGTGTTATGTATCCGGACTTAAATCCAAGTCCGCCGGTCTGCTTCGCCTTCTCCTCTATGCCCGTAGCAATAATCGTGATATTACATGTATCGGTCATGTTCGCATCGTACATGGCACCGAAAATTATATTGACATCGTTGCCGGTAAGTTCCTGAACATAGTTTGCCGCATCGGAAGCATCCGCCAGAGAAATGTCTCCGGACACGTTGATGATCACGTGTGTCGCACCCGAAATTGTCGTCTCCAAAAGCGGGCTTTCAACAGCCATCTTAACCGCCTCACTCGCTTTGTCATCACCCTTGCCCGTACCGATACCGATATGCGCGATACCCTTGTCCTTCATGACAGTCTGTACATCCGCAAAGTCCAAATTGATAACTGAAGGTACGTTAATCAAGTCCGTGATACCCTGCACCGCCTGCTGCAGTACCTCATCGGCCTTCTTCAGCGCATCCGGCATGGTTGTCCGCCTGTCAACAATCTCAAGCAGCTTGTCATTGGGAATGACAATCAAAGTATCCACATGATCCTTAATCTTATCAATACCCGCAATCGCATTGGTCATACGCGCTTTCGCCTCGAAACGGAAAGGTTTGGTCACAACGCCAACCGTCAGGATTCCCATATCCTTGGCGAGTTTAGCAACGACCGGTGCCGCACCGGTACCCGTACCGCCACCCATACCGCAGGTGACAAAGACCATGTCCGCCCCCTTGAGTGCGGCGGCCACTTCATCCGAACTTTCCTCCGCAGCTTTCTCTCCGATCTCAGGTTTAGCACCTGCTCCGAGTCCTTTGGTAAGCTTCTCACCGATCTGTAAGAGTGTAGGTGCCTTGCACAGCTGTAACGCCTGTTTATCCGTATTGATTCCGATAAACTCTACACCATCTATTTCCTCATCAATCATTCTATTTACAGCATTGTTGCCTGCTCCGCCAACACCGACTACTATAATCTTGGCAGCAGACTCTGCATCATTTGACTTAATCTCAAGCAAGGCGATTCATCCTCCTTTTGTCTACCCATAAACTCTCATAGATTATCATATAATTATTTTCCGAAATTCGCAACCTATT
>JAFLTD010000122.1 GCA_022510625.1 Lachnospiraceae bacterium | reverse complement strand
CCGTATTATATCTTACCGCCCTCCTTTCCTTCAACCATGTTGCGACATTACCAACAGCGGACCGTGTGGCGGACATCATTGACGAACGGATCATGCCGTTTCTTCACGAACTGGAGGAGGAGCAGCGAAACGTTGTTGAAACCCTGATTCGTGTTAAGACACAGATTACGGAACTGCATAAAGCTGGTATCCTGACGAATCGGGCTGTTCTTGGAGTTGGAGGAAAATTCAGTGCCGGAAAATCCTGTTTCATCAACTCATTCACAAAGGCCGGACTGCCTGAGGGACAGCGGGCCACAACTTCCATAGCCACGTATATTGTGAAAGCTGACCGTGCGGAAAATCAGGCGATCACAGCTAATGACTGTTCTGTGATCCTTGACGACGCGGCTGTGAAAGCGTTGACCCATGAGTTTTCAAAGGAGTACGAAGGCATCGGATTTGTCCGCATTATAGACAATTTAATTATTCGCTCCCCTTCCTTCCGTTATTCCAATATCGCAATTCTTGATACTCCTGGCTACAGCAAATCTGATGCGGGCAAAAACGCTGATGCGACTGATGCGGAGATTGCCTTGCAGCAGCTCCGCTCAGTGGATGCCTTGGTTTGGCTGATGGATATTGAGAATGGCGTAATCAATGACAGCGATCTGAAATTTATCGAATCCCTGAAATCAAAGGCAAAAATTCTGTTTGTTTTTAACAAGGCAGACCTTCGTACACCGGAAGCTCGGCAGCAAATCGTAGAAAAGACGAAGGAAATGCTCCACAGCACGAAATTTGCGGAGAGGACATATGCGGTGATTGCTTATGACTCAGTGCAGGGAGAAACGCTTGTAGGCGGTGACGCGCTGAAACTGTTCCTGGATGAGATTGGCAGCCTCTCCGAAAATAAAAAAAGCATTACCGCTGAGGTTCGGGAAGCACATTCGTGTGCTATGCGAGACATAAATAAACACATCGACTGGCTCGATGATCGTGTTGAACAATGCGAAAAGGTACTGGGCGAAGCGAACTTACCGGACAGGATAACTTCCGTGATTAAGGAAATGGCAAGCTGCCGGGAGACGATTTGGCGCTTAACGAACGCAAGAGAAAGCCTCGGGAGAGCTTTTCATGATTTGACAGACGTCGTTGACTGCGTACTTGCTGAGCATGGCGTAAAGAAAAGCATGGAAGTTCATGTGCGCATCCCTTCCTCGTGGAAATCCGGCAATTTATGGGCATGGAATACGGCAAGCGGGCAGCGGGCTTTTTCGCAATGGCCAGGCAAGACGATGACTCAAAAGACGCGGGGCTGGTATACGGAGGAAGTGCCTGACTGGGTCAATGCGATTGTAATCAGTGCAAACCGAGATGCAGTTCGAAAGACGGCAGACATTATCATCAACCTGGCTGACGTTTGGATTACGGTTTATGATGATTTTTCATACGATATTCACTATAGTGAAAATGGAGGATGATAAAGTATGTCTGAGGCACAGCATGACCCGAAAGAACTGTTCAAGATGCTCTCTCGTTTAACAAACGAAGATATTCCGAAGGATTCCGACCTGTATGACCATCTCAATGCGCTGCAGGGGTTGATCAACCGGGAATTTCTTGAGTTGCTGGAGGAAACCCATTTCCCCAGAAAATACGAAATTTTCGATCAGGTAAAAGAACTCGTTCTTTCGGTGCGTTTGCGGACGATGATCCCGGAGCTGATCGATAAGCATATGGTTGGTTTTTTTCAACCTGACAGCAAGTCCCTCAGCCGGATTTGGAGCCGATTCCTGAAAAAAACGCTTCCTGAATATCAGTATGGGAAAGTACCGATTCTTTCCAGTGTGCCTACGCTGATTGTTCATGATGAAGAGAGTGACTTGAAACTTTGCGCATTCTCTGTGGGCGAAAAAAGAGTTGAGCTTACCGAAAATGAATACAGAGAACTGCTTTACCGCGACAAAGAGAAGCCAGGTTCCGACGAGCGAGTGGAGCTCTCAAGCGTTGCCCACCTTATTTTAATCAAGAGCAGATATGTTTCTTCTACTCATGGTCTGCTAATCCTGCCAAAAGAATGTGATGAACTTGCGAAATATTACCAGACAATTCTCGGATTGATCGACACGCTGGTTTTGACTGATCCCCATGTGAAGAACCGCGATTATTTGAATGAAAAGCTGTATGAAAGTAATATAAAATTTGTGTATTGCTGCCAGGTTCCCGCTGGAAGTGAGTTGCGACTGAAGCGTTATGCTCCCACCTACATTACAGCAGGATCATTTGGAGAGTTGGCAGAGGATCTGACAAAAGATACGCGAATATACCATAATATCAACAATCGTATTGTGCTGGATTGCATTTTCTCTGAAATCTTTTGGTTTCTTGGATGTGAACGTCAGCTGTTGAATACTCGGCTTGAGCAGGTCAATGTCGACGTATCCAACGAAAACGAGAACATTTCTGCCTTGGCTAAATCGATGAGAAAAAGTGTGTCGGAACAATTAGAAGGATGGGACGGGCTTTGCAAAAGGAGCCGTACTTTACTCTCTGACATGGAGTGGCATCTTCGGGCCATTGAGAATCTGCTGGGTGAGACAAATGCCTCATTTAATGATCACGCATTGACGCTGGATGATCTGGTGGGCCATTTTTACCGTATGTGTGTATTTTACCGAGAAACACAGTATTCAAATCATACACAGTCCGTCGATAGTCTGCAATCTTACTGCAGTGATAATGGTAGCGGGCAGTTGGCAGATATTATTGCGGATGATTATTATGGTCGGGCATCCAGCTCTGATAATCTGGAATATTTATCAAGCTATGTCTCATTGAATCCCTATATCGGACGGTTACGTCTCAGGCACCGGAAGGAATTGGGGCTTGACGAAAAAACCTGCGGCGAAATCATTGCATCACTGCTGTCTCCTCTCACACCAGAAGAGCAAAGATTGAACGGTCAGTATTTATACCAGCTTCGCAAGACCGAACAGGCCCGCTCAGAATTATACGCCGCACTGGCTCAAGGTGATGAGGAAGCTGGACATCTGATGCTGAAGTATTTTACGGTAAATACCTCTGCCCGTGAGGACATCGCACTGTTTGGATCTGCGGAGGCCGCAATGCAGGTCGGTAAAGAAAAAGCAGGCAACTGGAATACTGCGCCGCTTCAGAATACTGCGCCGCAGCGTGAGCAGCTCTTTACTGAGGCTGTGAAATTTCTGAATATTGCAGCCGCCGGCGGTGAGGCGGAAGCGTATAAACTGCTCAGTGATTTATGGTTCCGACGTGGGATGGGCTATATGCAGCGATATGGAGAAGCTGGAGTGCAGGCAAAAAACTGCTTCAACGCTTGTCTGCGTAACGCGGAGAAAAGCCCGATGGGCAGCAGGGACTACACGCAGATGGGAACCGCTGCATTTCATCTGAAGAATTATATCAGCGCAATGGAGTATTTAAAGAAAGCTGAGACAGGCGATGCATACGCATTGCTTGGTTATATGTATGAGAATGGAGTCGGCACCGCAAAAAATCGCTCCACCGCTCTTTCTCGGTATGAGAAAGCGATGAACTTGGGGAATACGCAGGCAAGAGTCAGTTATGATAAGCTGTTTGCGGAACTAGAGGCCGAGAAGAAGGCTAAGGAGGAAAGTGAAAGAACAAGCTACAGTTCATATACCTACTACAGTGGATACTCCTCTTACAGTGACTGGTAAGCGTGGAGATTGCGGCATACAGGAGCGGGTGTTCCTTGGTTTGGAAGCACAGAATTTGATATATCGATCAGATGATGCTTTGCGGTTTGGTCTTGACGACGGCTATTATCGGGCATTCATTGCAGATGCGCCGCTTGCCAATCTGTTTCAGCACGAGCACGCGGCTCCGTACCAAGCCGTTATTACAATGAACATCCGCAAATACACCCTTGCTGCACAGAGTTTTGGGACATGGTGGTCGCTGCAGGCTTTGAGTTATGCGGCAGCGTTTGCGCTTCTTGGTTGCTTGCTGGATGACAAAGTAGACGAAGGAGATCATGAACAGCGAAGGAATGCCCTAATGCTACTGGACTGGGATCATGGCTGCGGAAACTACGCTGCCGGCAAGGTGAAGGGTGGAGACTCACTCGCGGAATTGATCCTTGCAAAACTTGGCGCTTTTCTTCAGTCAATCAGCGAAACCGATTCAGAGTCATATGAAAAACTTGTTTCTGAATTGCATCAGGCCGCGACAGCGGAATATTTGGGAAGCGTGCCGTCGCATACTCCTGCAGACCTACAATACGCCATGGACCGCTCTGTTCTCTTTGTGCTTGCCGGTTTTCGCTTTGCCGCGTCCGGTCGCCTTTCAGCAGAAGAAGAACGGCTTTGCAGATTGGTCGGTGAGGTCATGTGTATCGTGGACGATTTATGTGATTTGGATGAGGATGAGCGGCATGGGCGAATTAATTCCATACTCTGCCGTGCCAGAAATGACTCTGAATTACTATCCATGATTGATGATTCATTTCTATCATTAGACCGGTCGCTTCTCCAACTGCGGCAGGGATTCTCCAGAGAGTTTTATGAGTTTCTGTTGTATGAACTCAGACGATGGTCCTTGGGCAATGCATACATTCGGGAAAGGACCTGGAGGGGTTCCTATGGCTAATATAATGCTGACAGATAGGTGCAATCTGCATTGTCCCTATTGCTTTGCCCATGAATTTGTCGGAAATGGTAGGTCTGATAAGGAAATCACCATGGAGCGTTTTCATGATATTTTACGCTTTATATTGCTTGATGGAAGCGAGCGTCATGTTGGACTAATTGGGGGAGAACCAACAATACATCCTCATTTTGGGGAATTCCTTCAGGAGTTGATTGATGATTCGCGCGTTGACTATGTGGTTGTCTACACAAATGGAATCGAGCTGGAAAAATACCTATCATTGTTTTTGGAGGATAAAGTCAGATTGCTGGTGAATTGCAATTCCCTTGAAATGATTGGAGAGTCAAATTTTAGCCGGTTAAAACACAATGTGGAGTTGCTGGCACGAGGCAAGGCTCACGTTACTTTAGGGATTAATGTCGATCGCAAGGAATTTGATGCAGCCTACGTTTTGCCTCTGCTTGATTTTTTTCAGGAGCCGAGGCTGCGCTTTTCTCTGTCGATTCCGCAGAATGCACCGGATACTGCTGACCCGCTCAAACGATTTAAAGAAATGAAAAAAACAATGCTGGACCTGTTCGTTCAGTTGAAGGATCACCATGTGGTACCTTTTTTTGACTGTAATTTTTTCCCGCCGTGCCTTTTCACTGCGGAAGAGGCTGCGCACTTCGATGAGTGGGGTTCAGAGAATCCTCTTTTGGCACTCAAAAGCCGTACTGTCAGTTGCGCCCCTGTAATTGACATCATGGCTGACGGGACTGCTGTCAGATGTTTTGGACTTTCAAGTGCCACAAAAGAGAACATCCGTGACTTTGCGACAATAACAGATTTGCGCCGTTATTATATGCGAACAGTGGACGCATATGCGATGAACTGCTATTATGATTCCTCATGCGCTGAATGCTATAAGTTTAAAACAGCCAAATGTCTTGGGGGATGTTTGGCATACAAGATGAAAAAAGTTCTTGCGCTACGGGAGATGGTGGAGGATGCCGCGAAAGCCGAACATGGAACCTGATACTGTTATCAACATGACAGATTGCAATCCATCAGATATCCTTTCTCGCTATCAGCGAATACAAGTTCGCTTTGAAAATACTGGCTTGGCGGTTGGAAGCTATTTGTGCGGCAATTACTTCCGAAATCTGTGCGCTGCGGTAACAGTTTCAGAGTTACCCACTTCATACGATTTGGTATTACCGATACTGGCGCAGCATGATCTACCTTTGCTGGAGGAACCAAGGACACAGTTGCTCATTCGAGAGGCACAGCACCTGGTAGTTAATGATCCTGGGATGCTAATGCGCCTTGGCGGCAAAGCAAACGTGCGGCTTGGCCGCCTGTTTTTCCGGGCCTATCGAGACCATAGGTACCCAGCCTATGAACAGTCTATGGTAAAAAACGATAAATTGAAGACATTGGTTTCGGCATTGCAGAAAACTGGCTGTAAATTCAGTGCTGTGGAATGTGAGATGGTCGGCAGTGCCGACCAAATAGTAGCTGACGAGAGGTTGAACTGCTACTATCATGTCCCCTACCGGCTGATTTCGGCTATTCGGATTTGTGAATACGCATCTGTTGGAAAACCTGTCGACCAAAAATTCCTGCCTGATGATCAATGCGGGTTCCAATGTTTTTATTCCCATATTGAGTATCCAGATGTATCGTTTCAGAATGGATATGTAAAATGGGGGCGCGGGCTCTATGACCGAGTTTCATTAATCCCGTTAAAAGGACAGAATCTGATTATCATGCCAGAGTTATTTGAGGGGATCGCTGATGAAAATCATGGTTCCACTATCTACGATAGAGAATATTGATCGGTTTCGTCAGGCAGGAGCCGATGAGTTCTATTTTGGTTTCGAGCATCCCGAGTGGAGCAGACGGTTCGGTGGTTTTGAAGAGCTGAACAGGATGTCCTCTTTTGGGCCGCAGGCAAATCTGCCATATGCGAAACTTGAAAATGTGATTCAACGCATTCATAAAGTGGGGGCCTCCGCATTTGTCACGATTAATTCCCCTGCTTATTCTCCGGATGAGCTTGAATTTTTGCAGCGGTTGACAGCGGAAATCGAGTCATGGGGACCTGATGGCCTGATTGTAGGAAGCATCGAAGCCTGTGTTGCGTTGCATGATACTTGCCAGCTTCCGTTGACGGCAAGCACGATGTGTGCGGTATATAATACAGACATTCTTTCTTTTTATACGGATCTGGGAATAAAACGTGTAATTCTGCCTCGTGATATCCGTTTGGATGATCTCCGGTCTATGGCTTCTGCATATCCAGATGTTGAATTTGAGTGCTTTATCTTGCGGAATGGATGCCGATTTTCTGATGCGAATTGTCTGTCATATCATAGTCGAACTCATGGATCGGTCTGTGCCTATATTAATACTCTCCCGGCACACATTAATTTGGACATAAAGGAAATGCTGGAAGAGCGACGCGAAGCGAGAAGCAATCATTTCTTATATGATCATATATTTCATCATTCGGCCTGCGGGCTTTGCGAAGTTGATAGCTTCCGAAACTTAGGCATATCTTCTTTGAAAATTGTGGGACGAGCGGATAGGCCAGATGAGGTAGAGAAGGACATCGCACTGCTCCGGCATCTGATTGACCATGAGGGCATGAGCCGCTCTTTGGTCCGGGACACCTGTCTATATGGGATGAACTGTTATTATCAGGAGCCAAAGAACTGATAAAAGCGATTATATTTTGGATCTGTTATTTGGGATGAAGATGTTTTGAAGTGTCCATAAAGGACGGGAACATTGATATGAGGCCCTGCTCCCGCTAATACGATGGTGAAGGGAGCGGTTTTATTCCCTGCCCTTCACTCCTGAGGCCAACGTGTTTCTCGGCTTAATCTCCGCCATAAGTGAGAAGACATCCCTAATCATTATTTCTAACATGATTATCGCGTTAAGTCAACCAACCCCAAAATATTGGGGCTGGCTGTAGCGCGACAACTTTTTTGCGAAACGCGGACAACATAAGTGATAAAAATTTG
>JAFLTD010000121.1 GCA_022510625.1 Lachnospiraceae bacterium | reverse complement strand
AGGGAAAGAAAAACCTGTAACAAATTATAACACAATATGAACAGGACATGAAGAATTGATTGAAATGCTTTCACAATATTTTAGGAAAAAGACTACTTCTGATCCTAAATGTATTTTAAAATGGGGGCAACATACTCTTCGTATATGCTGCCCCGCCGTTTTATTTAAAGAATATTTCTTTATGCAATGTATATCTAAGCAATTTGGTTTCATCTTCGTTTTGATACTCTGTTTCTCTCATGACAATATAACCAGCTTTCTTATAAAGTGACTGAGCAATTATATTGTCTGCTGTAGTATTTATGTAGATATGCTTGCGTTGAGTAGAAAAAGCGAACTCTTCCACACACTTTAAAGCAAACGTACCCACACCCAAATTTCTATATTTTTCGTGAACTACAAGCATGCTGATCCACAAACTATCCTTGCTTAACCCGTTTAACTTTAACCAAGCAATCGGAACTACACCTTTTCTTATTATATAGTTTAGTTCATCATCTGCAGCACTAAGTATTAGTGCTTCTTTCATTTCTTTATAGAATTGATGGTATTCGTTAGCAGATATCCTCTTCAAATGTAGTGCCGAAACATTTGATGGATGAGTAAGCAAATCACAAATAAAGCACAAATGATCAATGTCATCTGCCAGAGAAACTATATTATAATTCATGGGAATAGTCATTTTGAACATCACCAAGCCATCTACTTCAAAATCTTCAAAGGGTTCGGTTTTGATATGAACAAATCCCAAAGATCTTTGTAAATTCAATGACGCTTCATTATGTGGCTCAACCACACATAACAGTATCTTGGCATTAAGTTCTGATAAATGCTGCCATCCGGTACTGACAATTTCCGATGCAAAACCTTGATGCCTACATTCCGGTGCAATCCACAAATCAGTGTAAAACCATTTTGATGGTTCAGAACTACTTTGGATAAAATTCGCATATCCAATAATTTCATCATTGTTGCCATACATAATTGTGCTGAAAAAGTCAGAATGGTAATGTGCAGTAGATATTACATTTGTTAAACCTCTGATTACTTCGTCAGCCTTTTCGCCATGTCTCTTTGTAATAGAACTCAATATAATATCATCAGGATATTTGATTATTTTTACCGTTCTGTCCTTACCGTCAAATATTTGTCTTTCGTAGATTTCATTGCCATTTTCAGGTGACTTTTCACCTGTATTTACAAAGCCTAAGGACTCCCAAAAAGGATCGCCTGTTACAGGATTTGAAGTAAGATACATTCGCTTTGCTCCATCTTGTCTAAATAGTTTTTCTAAGCGTAAATACATTTCTTTTCCGTAACCGTTACGGCGATACTCAGGCAAAACGAAAAATTCCATTATATATCCGTATCCGACCTTTGTATAACCTTTATGTTCGGGATGATCGATCTTGCCGTACAAAAAGCCAATCAGTGTTCTATTATCATAACAAAGTTCCAGATGGCGATCACTATCGCCCTGTATCTGTATAATACTATCAATCCACTTTGCTATGAAATTGGTGGGTGTAGTTCGGTCTTGGTATTTGTCAAGTTCTTTGGTGTACTGCCACATAAGTTGTTCAAAAACTACACAGTTGTCTTTGTTTTCAGCGCATAGCTGAATAAATGTTAGTCTGTTCATAGAATACCTCTTTCTAATATAAATATAAAAAATCGCTCCTGATAAAATCAGAAGCGACGATTACATCCATTAGAAAGTATCTCTTTACAGCATGGACAAAACGGCATTTGATTTTATCAGTCTATAGATTGTCATTTTGTCCACCTCCCTTTCAAGTTAGATTATATGTATAGTAGCATTTGTTCTATATATTTGCAAGTATTTTTTCAGATGCCTTTGCAATATCTGTTTTGAAAATTCATCCATGATACTCCCCTCTGATATATAAATTATAATTTTATTGCTGAGTCCACACAGGTATAGTCAACGTCCCCCTTACCATCTTCCATAGCACAGCGTTCTTTCAACAATCGCCGTCAAAACCGTAGTCAGAATATTTGATCCGATTATCACCCATGCCAATTTCTTATGATGATCCGTCTCCTTTTTCAAAACGTTGTAAACGATAGGCATCTCACAAGCTAATGTCATAATAAGGAATGATAGTCCGACTGTGTAAGTCGGCCATTTTTCCAATGTATCTTCAAGTGTAAACAGAGCACCGTCTGTTTCGTATTCCATCTGCACCGTAACAGCCACTAGAAAATAGGGCATGACGAATGAAACCAGGTTTGCTATCACCGTTACGGGAATAATCTTTCTCAATTTTTTAATTCCCGCCGCAAATCTTACTGCAAGTATCTCAATAATCAGTGTTCCTGCAATCACAAACGGCAGCAGATCGTCGGGTCGCGTCTCGGATATCCATACCCATGAGGAATTTGCGAAGGCTGTGATGGAAGAAAGGCAAAGTAGAGTCAGTATTGATGAAAGACAAATTATTTTTTTCTTATTTTTCATACTCCATCCCTCTATAGAAGTCATATTATATACTTTTCTTTTCAATTGAAGTATCCTTCCTCTTTCAGCAGTTCCAATACTCTTGCCTCCCGTTCAAGCATAATCTGATCTTTGGGACCGTGACTTACATTCCTGTTAACGAAGATAGCCTTGTCAGGATTCACATACTCTAACGTAAATTTCTCATCCGCTTCGTAATCGTCCAGATCCTGAGAGTGTATGACGTCTTCCACATCACAGAGATAATAATAATTGTCCTGAACAAAATAATCTTCATCATCATGGTCGCTTTTTTGAATCCGATGAACATAGCCATATTCCTTAACGGATTCGGGAATAACAACCAGACCGGCTTCCTCCAGCGTCTCTCTTATCATTGCATTTTGCGGACTCTCATCTTCTTCTATGCCACCACCCGGAAATTTATAATAATCGTATTTGATACTATGTACCATAGCGACCAGACCGTTTTTGATATGAATACAGCGGGCAGAGTGACGGATAAATGCAACGCCGTTTAGATCATAATCTTTTGTGTCTATTTCAAATAAAAGCCTCATCGTTTTGCTCTCCCTCATTCAAAAATCCGCCGTGTCATCAAAAGTACTTGCTGTATTCCCTGTTGGAAACGGCCTCTTCAACCCCAAAACCCTTGGCCATAAGCCTGCATCGGCAATGATAAAACCCATGAGCATCCCCATATGACTGTGCAGATGGCGGAACTGTGCCAGTATCAAAGTAAATTTGCTGTACTCACAGTCCGGCGGACATTGCAAAAGCTGTTCCTCCGTCAATTCCATAAGATAAACTTCAATTTTGGCTTTGATGGCAAAGTAATAGCTGTCAATTTCATCTCTTGAAAGGTGCTTTTCCGATACTACGTCCAAATTGTTCAAGTCTTTTACATGAATCTCCGGCTCTTTGTAATTATTGTCACAGGGATTGATATACCATTGATCCAGCGAATGGAGCATGTGATAAACATGCTTCCAGCAAGGCATATCACAATATTCTTTGGCCCATAGTTCTTCCGGGATACAGTCAATTACATTTTTCACTTCCCATAAAGCGCGGTTTGTCTGATCTGTTATAATTGCCAGCAGTGTACTCTGATCCATAATGTCACCCTCCGAATTGTCAATTTAAACGTTCATATGCCAATCTTGGATAAGAATCCTCTATCACTTATATGATTCCGCAATAATGAAAACCGCTCTTTTCCAGCAGGTTCTGCATGACACGATTGTCCCCATGCGTATCCACGCGCAAATGCCCGCATTGCTTAAATGCCCACTCTATGCAACACTTGCCGATGCCGTTCACTGTTCCGTCCCCTGCCAACCGATGAATCACTCCATAGGCGCTGTCATCTAACCATGCACCATCCTCTATCGAATGATAAGTTGGCTCAATATCTTTTCCCTGTTTAAAGAAAAAAGTACCAACAATCCTTCCTTCGCATATACAGACATAACTATTTCCTTCCGCAATATCAGAACGAATCAATTCTTCCGGCGGCCAATTGGTCGGTCCCCATTGATTGGGATTGCCATGCTCTGCCATAAAACGCCGGGCATATTCATATATCTTCATAATCCGGTGAAGATCATCTTCCGTTGAATGACGTATTTCCATTTCTTTTCTTCTCACATTTTTTCATCTTAAAAAATAACGTTCTTTATATCTTATCCAATACCGCCTGCAGATGATTCTGCAAGAAATTATCCTGCCTGTCGGACAGTCCTATTTCATTCAACTCCTGCACAATGATATTGCAGATTGCCTCTATGATAAGGATTCTGCCGTCATTCGTATTCAGACTGTAAATATAATCATTTGCTGCGACATCCTCCCATGCAGCTGCGGGATCCGGTATCGTATAGAGCAAATCAAGCATGTCCCCGATTTCGGAACCTATAGGCAGTTCTTTCATCCCTCTGTGCATCCACTTATCGTAAGGGGCATATTTTCGATTGAGAAGATAGACAATCTGCATACTTTCCCTGATAAATTCGGTCAAAGCGATTTCTGCCGTAATCCGTTCTCCCCGTTTCATGGCGCGGGCATAATTGTACTGTCCCGCCTGCGCCGCCTTAGCCATACTCTGTACAAGCCGTCGTATCCACGCTTCCTTCGGATAATATTGCAGCAGTCCGTCCCGAATCTCGCTGAATTTCCCTAATCTGTCCTCAAATACCTTACCGTTTGTAGCTGTTGCAAGATTTTCTTCTGAGAGCGTCAGCCACTCCTGATTCGTGGACGGAACCGTATCGCGTCCCAAAATCCCGGCATAGAAATCTTCCAGACACAGGACCCCCACTCTGCCCTGTCCCTGTTCCTCAGCCACACGACCGGCAAACCCCATAAACTCCTGTGGAAGTGCATCGTATTCTGCCTGCATTTTAGCGCCGTATCTTTCATATATGTCTCTCGGCAGCCAAATACAAAAAGAAGGACCATAGTCATGGTCCATAGATATCTCATCGTCAAACCCGAGGCATTCCGATCCCTGTCCTACCAGTCCTGCCGCAGTTTGTTCGATAATATCCGCAAACTTTGTCTCAAGCATCGGTCTGCCGTATGCCTCATAATATTTTTCTGCCAGTTCCAAACCCCTCATGATTTAAGTAATCTCCTGTGTCGTTCTTACTTGATCCGCTCACGCACCTCATTTGCACGCTTCTGATAGTCTGCCTGCTTATCGGTGTCACCCAGCTTCCCACAGACCGCCGCACAGTTGTCGCAGAGAATTGCATAACTCATATTCTCTCCGAAGTGGAGTTTGACCTCCGCCAAGGCTTTATCATAATATTCGAGCGCCTTATCATAATCCTGCATATGATACCATGCTTCGGCGACACCTGCCAATGCTCCGCTGTAATGCGCATCCGTGTTTTCGCCGCTCTGTTCAAACAATGACAATGCTTTCTCCAACAGTTCTTTTGCCTTCTCGGGCTTCTCTGCCTTGAAATAAAGCAGTGCAAGATTGGTCATGGTCGTCGCAATCTCCGACTCGCTGTCCGGAATCGTCCCGATGATCGACAGCGCTTTATCTGCATAGGTGATTGCCTCCTCGTTCTCATTCATCTTCTCAAACAGGATACTCATATTGTTGTACAGCCCAGCATAGCGGTAATCCTGCGGCTGCAAAATACCGTCATAAATCTGCAACGCCTGTTTGTAGTAACGGAGCGCGGTTGCATAATCCCCTGCGGCACGGTATGCGGTCGCCGCATTGAGGAGCGTCGTTGCAAAATGCTCGGTATTCTCCATATTCAATTCTTCCATCAGGAGAAGCACATCTTCCGCGACAATA
Organism: Lachnospiraceae bacterium; assembly: GCA_022510625.1. GTDB lineage: Bacteria > Bacillota > Clostridia > Lachnospirales > Lachnospiraceae > UBA3282. The sequence continues at coordinate 1,938 of JAFLTD010000121.1, read as the reverse complement.
TACGCTCTCTCAAAGGCGGATATGCTGCGATAAAAGCCGATCATCTCATTGCAAATGGAGATATACGCACCGTAATCTTCCTCAGCTTTTGCCTGTTCCAGAGAGGACTGAAGAAAAGGATCAACCTTATCAATCTGACGTTTCTCAAAATATGAATCCAGTGTCTCATAAAATATCTCTACATTCATGGTCAATTAAATCCCTCTCTGAATTACTTATCAATGAATATAAAACACATACCGTACCCTAAAAATAGTTTTCCTTGAAACAATTAGTACTGTCCGTTGAAAATCTTCGCTACGGGCGAATCATCAGACAGGATGACCGTCTTGTTATCTCCGCTGATACTTGCCTTGACAGCATCCAGCGCGCGGACGAAGGAATAGAAATCCATCTTCTCCGGATTGGCATAGGCATCCGACAGAATACGCATGTATTCCGCCTCTCCTTCCGCAATCGTGGCTTCCGCCTTCGCTGCCGCATCGGACAACATAATGGAAACCTCTTTGTCCGTCGTGTTCTCAATCATTTTCGCTTCAGACTTACCTTCTGCGGTATACTGTGCCGCAATATTCTCGCGCTCGGAGATCATACGGGTATACACCGCCTGCTTATTGTCATCGGGCAGATCAAGTTTCTTGACATCCACCACGATAATCTCGATTCCGTACTGATCCTCCACATGGTTAATCTGCGCCATGATCTCTTCCGTCAGAGAAGTAATCTCGATGACTGTCTCCGTCTCATTGGACAGAACCAGATCGTTGTTCGTCACATCCGATTCGCTTTCATCGATCGTGATGGTCATCTTTCCGTCACGGCTTCTAATCACTTCGTCCTGCATCATATTGGAGATGGTATTTTTCATCGCATTGTATACTATGGCATCGATTCGCCCTTCTGCATTGTTCACGGAACAGCTGAGCGTCTGCGCGAACTTCAGCGGGTCTGTCACATGCCAAAGCACATAACTGTCCACGATCATCGTCTTTTTATCTGATGTGATAACATCCGATGCTGGCAGGTCATACAGTAAAATCTCTTTCGGAATGGTGTCTACGGACTCTATAAAGGGAATCTTAAAGCTCAGTCCCGCATCCGTCACAACTCTCTGCACCCTTCCGAACTGCCTGATCAGCTTAAACTGATTCTGCTTTGTCACAACCATGGAATTGCCGAGCACGATCAAAACAGCCACAAGAATCAGCGCTGCTATGATTTTTAAGCCGAAATGTTTCTTTTTGCCGCCTTTAGGATTTTTCTTTGTACCGTCGGAATTGAAGTGCTCATAAGCCTCCGACGCGTTATTCGCATTGTTTGCATTATTCATATTCGGATTGAAGTCTGCCATAATCATTCTCCTTAATCTTCATCTGTCTGTGCAGAATCGTCATTTGAGCCGGTGTTGTTATTTCTGCCGCTGTTACCGTTATTATCGGATGTACTGCCTGATGTTCCGTTCGAGGTCGAGTTCTCTGTCACGAAACTGTCAAGCGGCAGGATTGTACTCGTGTTGCCATCCTCACTCTGAATGATCACTTTGATGTCCGGAAGAACATCCTCCATCGCCTCATAGAACATTCTCTTCTTCGTCACTTCCGGATATTTCATATATTCCTGGTACATGGAGTTGAAACGTGCCACCTGACCGTTTGCCTCGTTGATTCTTTCCTGCTTTGTTGCCTCAGCGTCCTGCAAAATTCTGTCGGCCTCCGCCTCGGCATTGGGAATCTGCTCATTGCGATATTTATTCGCGTTGTTTAGAGCAGTCTCCTTGCCCTGCTTAGCCGTCTCCACTTCCTTAAACGCCATCTCAACCTCGCTGTTGGGCGGTGTGGCATCCTGAATTGTAATATTCACAAGCTGAATACCGATATCATACTCTTCCAGTTTATCCAATATAAGCTGCTTGATATTAGACTGAATCTCATTCTTACC
>JAFLTD010000120.1 GCA_022510625.1 Lachnospiraceae bacterium | reverse complement strand
TTTGACATTCTCGCACCTGACCTCCCTTCAGTCCCTAACAAGCATTTCGACTGATTGGGTTATTTACGTGTTCACACGTTCTGTGTCCTTACACACAATACAAATTATACCACAATTTGGTTATGAGTCAACCACTAAATTATCAAAGATGTATAATTATGCCTTGATATACCTTTGCAATACACCTTTAATATGATGTCGCAGAATCAGACATAGCAACGCAATCAATGATATGAGTTCACAAACTCTCCAGTACCACGGCTCCCTGAATTCTACTCGGATGTCACCCGCAAATCCTGCGGGAACGGAAACAGAAATACGGTTTGAGATTCCCGCCGCAATTTCCAATTCATCACCATTATCGACAAAAGCATGATAACCTTTGTAAAAGATTACCGGAACCTCCACCTGTTCTGTATCGCCCCCATTATTGATCATGGCAATCTCGACCGCCCCTTTATCCCTGTGCCAGTCTGAGACCTCTATGAACCCTTCATTATAAATCAATTCATCCACATGCTCCTCAATATATTCCAAATCTGTCCCTTGAGGCAAATAATCTCCACCTGCTAAATGCATGGTTGAAAAACCATCTCTATATAACTCCGGCGGTCTTAAATTCAGAATATCGCTCATATAAGAAATGCCCTGCCACAATGATACAAACAACAATACGCCCACAAAGATTTGCTTTACCGCTCCCTTTTTCCACTCTGCCCGCAAAATGATGCACAACAGCCAAGCGCAAAACAATTCTGCCAACGCAAAAAATCTCCATGGAAATTCAAAACGATTGAACAGCATTTGTAGCGGTGAAAGATTCTCTGCCAGCCATAAATACGGAAAACAATACAATGTCATCCACAGACTCAGCACGCACAAAATAACTGCGAAATATTCCTCTGTTTTTTTTCGACCGGGTCTTTTATTATGATTAACACAAACAAGCCACCCTGCCAAAACCAACATAGAAGCCCAACCTAATGTCAGCGGCATATCATCCGCAACGCCAAGACCAATTAAGCTTGACCCAGAATCAACATGATATGTATTCATGAATAACTGGGCCGGAAACGCTCCCATTTTTGTGAAATATACACTGGAATCGCGAAATTCACTAATGGCGACATTCGCGTTCATAAAATAATCCAAAAACGGAACTAAAAACCACAAATTCAACACCAACATTGATGCGGCTGCTTTTAATAACACCAGCAACGTTTTTTTACGGAATGTTTTTTTACAACAGACAACCAGCACGAGAATCATAAATAACGCTACCATTTCTGTGGACAACACATGAGAAAGAAAAATCCCCGTACACCCCACAGTCAAAGGGAACCAGCTTCTGTTGTGCTCTTTTGATTCTTCCGGCAATGTATAGATACTCCACATACCATACAATACAAGCGGCATAAACATGATAGCGGTATATTCTCCCACAGATGCCCTTGTATAAATATCTGTCAATCGATATATATTTAACGAAAAAACGATCGTGCTGACCAATCCTATTTTTGCAGTACTCATTTTGGAAAAGCAGTGGTATGAGATAATTACAGTTCCAATGTTGACCAGCAAAACATAAATTTTGTAGGAATTAAAAACAGACATTCCCAAAATGCGGAATACCACCGGAATGTACAAAAAAATATCTCCATAAAAGACAGACAGCGGATAACCGTGACCGCCAAGCCAGAAAGACTGCATCCTGACCGGAAAACTTCCATTTAACAGCTCTTCCTTCAACCCCTCGATCCTTGTCAGATGAAAAGTCAAATCATGTGCCCAAGTCAGATAGTTTGTCATCAACGGTATATTTAAAATAAGAATCAGAAAGAACAAAATCTCATAATGAAATTTTCTTTCTTCACTAATATCAATACAATTTCTATAACATACTATCCAAAGCAGGACGTCTATGATTAAGAAAAGCCCGAATATTTGAAATAAAAACAATAAAATGTTCAGATTTATAGGAGATGTCACAATTCGAATATTTCGAATCAAAATATAATCCCCTGACTCCGAATCTTCGGTCAATCTTATCAACACCTTGATATTTCTATTATTATATCTTGTTCTAAAAATACTGAGGAAAGCGGACGAATCAGACAAGTTTATTGCTCCGGTGATATCGGTGTTTAGTTTATCATCCGAATACACGACCTCAACTTTACCACACCCATTATACTCGCATTCCACCTCCAAAGCATAAAATCCCCTCGGCAGAACAAAATCAGGCGTTGCTATCCAACTATTCCAATAGGTGTCATACGAAGTATCCAGATAAAAACCGGCCTCACCGGAATCATAAAGCAAATCCTCCTGCGTAAAATTCACTTCAACAGTATTCTGCTTGCGTGAAATTACTATTGCACCCAGTGCCAAAATTACTATTTGAAATGCTATGATGCAAAACCAAACTTTCTTATTATTTCGCATTTTTTCTAACACGTAGCAATCCTCCAAAAGAACACATTCCTACTGCAATTGCCCCTCCAGTACCTTAGCAGCCTCCGCAGTTGCCGCATCGATACCTGACGGGTTTTTGCCGCCTGCCTGTGCCATGTTCGGACGACCGCCGCCGCCACCGCCTACAAGTCCGGCAATGCCCTTGATCAGATTGCCCGCATGGGCACCCTTCTCCATGGCACCGTCCGTCGCCATGGCAATCATATTGACCTTACCGTCGTTCTCGGAAATCAGGACTACTACGCCCTCACCCAACTTTTCCTTCAGCTGATCTCCCAGTTCACGCAGACCGTTCATATCTACACCTGTAACTTTGGAAGCTAAAAGTTTCACGCCCTTAATCTCCTGGACCTGATCCATAACATCGCCCAGCGCTTCCTTTGCAGCTTTGCTCTTTAAGGACTCATTCTCGCTCTGCAAAGCTTTCATCTCCACCATCAAATGCTCACATCGCTCCAACAGATTGGATGGGGAAGTCTTAAGCGCCTTAGCCGCCATATTCAACTGTTCTTCCAGTTTCTGATAATACGACATCACATTGTTGCCCGTCACCGCCTCAATACGGCGTACACCGGCAGCTACACCGGACTCGGACAGAATCTTGAAGGAACCGATCATGCCGGTTGATTTCACATGCGTACCACCGCACAATTCCTTGGAAAAATCTCCCATCTCCACGACACGGACCGTCTCACCGTACTTTTCTCCGAAGAGTGCCATCGCGCCACTCTTCTTCGCTTCCTCTATGGTCATAATATTCGTCTCAACCGGGAGATTCTCCGCGATTTTCTCATTGACGATCTGTTCTACCTTCTTAAGTTCCTCCGGGGTCATCGCTGCAGAATGTGAGAAGTCAAAGCGGGTCCTCTCACCGTCCTGATAAGATCCCGACTGTTCTACATGATTTCCCAGAACTTCGCGCAATGCCTTCTGCAGAAGATGCGTCGCACTATGGTTCTTACATGTACTGGTTCTTCTGTCCTTGTCCACCGACAATGTCACGGCATCTCCGGACTTGAGCATGCCTTTTGTTACCTTGCCGATATGACCCACCTTGCCGCCTAACAGCTTGATGGTATTCTCCACCTTAAATTCTCCATCCGTCGTGGTGATCACGCCGACATCACCTTCCTGACCGCCCATGGTGGCATAGAAAGGTGTCTGTTCTACGATCACGGTTCCTATCTCACCATCCGTCAAAGCCTCCACAAGCTCCGTCTCGGTGGTAAGTACAGTCACCTTGGAATCGAAAGTCAGATTATCGTATCCGACAAACTCTGTCGTGACAGCCGGATCAATGGACTCGTACACTGTCACATCCGCGCCCATATAATTGGTCACTTTGCGGGCCTTGCGGGCCTTATCCTTCTGTTCCTGCATGCACGCCTTAAATCCTTCTTCATCTACCGTAAATCCTTTTTCCTCCAAGATCTCCTTGGTCAGATCCAACGGAAAACCATAGGTGTCATACAATCTGAAAGCATCCGCACCGCCAAGCTGTTTCTTACCCTCTTTCGTGATGGATTCCGTTATCTCGTTTAAGATGCTTAAGCCCTGATCGATCGTTTTATTAAATTTGTTTTCTTCCTGGGTTAATACAGTAAAGATAAACTCCTTCTTTTCTTCCAGTTCCGGATAGCCGTCCTTGGATCCTTCAATGACCGTACCGGCCAGATTAGATAAAAATGTACCCTGAATGCCCAGCTTTCTGCCCTGACGCGCCGCGCGGCGAATGATACGTCGAAGCACATACCCACGCCCTTCATTGGTCGGCATGATACCATCGGAAATCATAAAAGTGGCGGAACGGATATGATCTGTGATAATACGGATGGAAACATCCGTATCATAGTCTTTCTTGTACTCTACACCCGCAATTTCACATACTCTGGTACGCAGAGCAAGCACGGTGTCCACATCAAAGATTGAATCCACATCCTGCACCACGGACGCAAGCCTCTCCAGTCCCATACCGGTATCGATGTTTTTCTGGGAGAGCTCCGTATAGTTGCCTTTGCCGTCATTATCAAACTGGGTGAAGACATTGTTCCAGATTTCCATGTAACGGTCACAGTCACATCCTACAGTACAATCAGGCTTGCCGCATCCGTACTTCTCTCCGCGGTCATAGTAAACCTCGGAGCAGGGACCGCAGGGCCCCGAACCATGCTCCCAGAAGTTATCCTCCTTGCCGAAACGATAAATTCGCTCCGGTGCAATGCCGATATCCTTATTCCATATTTCAAACGCCTCGTCATCGTCCTGATAGATAGACGGATAAAGTCTGTCCGCAGGTAATCCCACCACTTCCGTAAGGAACTCCCAACACCATGCAATCGCTTCTTTCTTGAAATAATCTCCGAACGAGAAGTTTCCGAGCATCTCAAAGAAAGTGCCGTGTCTTGCAGTCTTGCCCACATTCTCCAGATCACCGGTACGAATACACTTCTGGCATGTAGTGACACGCTTTCTGGGCGGAATCTCCTGTCCCGTAAAATACGGTTTTAACGGTGCCATGCCGGAATTGATCAGCAGAAGGCTGTTGTCATTGTGCGGCACCAGAGAAAAACTTTTCATCTTTAAATGATCCTTGCTCTCGAAAAACTCAAGGAACATTTTACGCAGTTCATTTACACCATACGGTTTCATGGTATTTTATTCCTTTCTCGTCTTAATTTATAAAACTAATATTTAAGCTTAATTAAAAGTCAAATTTATCTGCAAAATACGCATCCAGCTCCGCGATAGAAATACGCTCCTGCTCCATGGAATCGCGGAATCTTACCGTGACACATCCGTCCGTCTCGGACTCAAAATCATATGTAACGCAGAAGGGCGTACCAATCTCATCCTGTCTGCGGTATCTCTTACCAATGTTACCTCTGTCATCAAACTCGCAGTTATATTTCTTGGATAACTGTGCAAAAATTTTCTCTGCACCTTCATTCAGCTTCTTGGAGAGCGGAAGAACGCCTATCTTGACAGGCGCAAGCGCCGGATGGAAATGCAGAACGGTACGTACATCGCCCTCACCGATCTCCTCCTCATCGTAAGCGCCGCAAAGCACCGCAAGGAAAAGTCTCTCCACACCGAGCGACGGTTCAATTACGTAAGGAATATATTTCTCGTTTTTCGTGTCATCAAAATAGGACATGTCCTCACCGGAAGTATTCTGGTGCTGGGTCAGGTCGTAATCCGTCCTGTCCGCAATACCCCACAGTTCACCCCATCCGAAGGGGAACAGGAACTCAATATCCGTTGTCGCCTTGGAATAGAAAGAAAGTTCTTCTTTATCATGGTCGCGGACACGCATTTCCTCTTCCTTCAGACCAAGACTCTTCAGGAAGTCAATACAGTACTTTTTCCAGTATGCAAACCATTCCAGATCTGTATCCGGCTCACAGAAAAACTCCATCTCCATCTGCTCAAACTCACGTACGCGGAAAATGAAATTGCCCGGTGTTATCTCATTTCTGAAAGATTTACCCACTTGACAAATGCCAAAAGGAATCTTCTTGCGGGACGTTCTCTGCACATTCTTAAAGTTGACGAAAATACCCTGCGCTGTCTCAGGTCTCAAATATACCGTATTCTTAGCATCCTCCGTGACACCCTGAAAAGTCTTGAACATTAGATTGAATTGTCTGATGTCTGTGAAATTATGCTTGCCGCAGCTCGGACAGGGAATATTATGCTCTTCGACAAAGTCTTTCATCTCCTGTTGACTCCAGCCGTCCACCGAGCTTTCAAGCGTCATACCCTGCTCGGCAACATAATCTTCAATAATCTTGTCCGCGCGAAATCTCTCATGACACTCTCTGCAATCCATGAGCGGATCGGAGAAACTGCCCAAGTGTCCGCTTGCTACCCATGTCTGTGGGTTCATCAATATAGCACAATCCACACCGACGTTGTAGGGGCTTTCCATCACAAACTTCTGCCACCACGCCTTCTTGATATTGTTTTTCAATTCAACGCCGAGATTACCGAAATCCCAAGTATTAGCCAAACCGCCGTAAATCTCCGACCCGGGATATACAAATCCTCTTGCTTTTGATAAAGCCACAATTTTCTCCATTGTTTTTTCCATAAATATCTCCTCTCCATCTCTCCCACACACGGCAGGTTTTTATCGTTCCACATACCATCCTGAAACTGTGTTATTCAAAAATAATATAAGATAAAACGCTCTCGTCGGTGTTCTCATTTGCCGGGTACGTAATGTGCACGCCTTTTTTGCCTGAAAAAGCCACATCCGTATCGCTTGTCCCACGATTAATGTAGAGAACCTTCCCATAGATATTCACCACAAGCTCCTCTGACGGCTTGGTTGCTATAATCGCAATCTGCTTAGTCTCATAATTATCCATAAAGCCTATCTCTATTGCTTTCCCGTCCGACGTGACAAAGGGGACACTCTCCAGCGGGTACCCCTTATTCATTGCCTCCTCTACCGTTCCCACAAACAGATCCCTGTGGTTAAATTCGCTGTAATCACGGTCTGTCGCATAATTGAACTGGATCAGGATTTTGCCGTCCTTCTCCTCAACAGATCCCAGTGTCACACTGTCTGCACCATTGTCCGCACAATACTCGGCAACCCTGTCTGACGCCAATGACTTCAGACCTTCCATCTCATAATAATTCTGCTCAAAGTCTCCTACAATCTGATGGACGATCTTGCCATCTTTGCCGATTGAAACTGAAGATACTTCCGGCGCTTTATCCTGTCCGCAGCCGATAAGCCCGAAAGATATCGCCAGAATGAGCAGAACAGTTTTTCCTTTTTGCATATGCTTTCCCCTTTTGTCAACACTGTATCGCCAACATACTGCATTACATTATATTAAAGATTATCCACAATTTCAAGACTTTTAAACGACCTGTCCATATATCTTCTACGGTAATCATCCGCAATCTCACCAAGCTGTCCGAGCACTGTCGGCGTCACGGTAAACGTATAGAGTTTCTCGACACCGGACTCTACTATATAAGAAACAGCATATTCGGTAGACGTATCCCATGTGCCGCCCGCGGGCATCCCCGGAAACTCTCCGTTTAACGCCATCGCTTTCATCTCAAATATGTAACGGACCAGCCGGTTTGGCAGTCCTTCATGCATCAATGCCCGAAGAGACTGATAAAGAAGTTTTAACAACTCCTTCTCGTCATTATTTTCCCTCGTATAGTAATCCATCAGCTCCAGAAAATACATACCATAATACGCGCCCTCAAAATCCTCGCGCAGCCCTTCAAAATAATTGCTGATGGATGCCTCCATGACATTATATGAATTTCTTCCGACATACAGCTTGAATTCACCGAAACAGAAAGGGTTCGTCGCAGCAAGCAGCCTGCTGCCCTGCTTGCGCGCCCCTCTCGCAAAAGCTGATATCTTGCCTATCTCTTTTGTCAGTATCACGATCCTTCTGTCGTATTCACCGATCGGTTCAGCCTTTAAAACCATTCCCGTAATCTGTGTGTATTCCTGCATGAGAA
>JAFLTD010000012.1 GCA_022510625.1 Lachnospiraceae bacterium | reverse complement strand
AATAAGGAGGTGTAAAGATGTCTATTTGTCCTAAGAACAAATCTTCTAAAGGTAGGAGAGATAAGAGAAGAGCAAACTGGAAGATGACTGCTCCTACGTTGGTTAAGTGCAGTAAGTGCGGTGCTTTAATGGTGCCTCACAGAGTATGTAAGAAGTGCGGAACATACAACAAAAAGGAAGTTATTGCAGTTGATTAATCTTAGTAAATAAGGGCTTTTCGGAATATTTCCGGAAAGCCTTATTTGTTTGCAAAAGAAAGTGCGGGATTGCGCTTTTAGAACTTGATTTTTATAGGTATATTTAGTATAGTAGATATGATATTTTATCAGATAAATTGGGAAGGATACAGATACCGATATGAGTGAGTTTGTTAAAGTGGCAGTAGATGCGATGGGCGGAGACAATGCCCCGGTCGAAATCGTCAAGGGCGCGGTAGAAGCCATCAACGAGAACAGTAAGGTCAAAGTTTATCTGACAGGACCTCAGGATGTGCTTGAGAAAGAGCTGTCCGTCTATACATATCAGAAAGAACAGCTTGAAATTGTTCCTGCTACGGAAATCATAGAGACAGCGGAGCCGCCTGTCATGGCAATCCGAAAGAAGAAGGATTCCTCACTTGTTAAAGCTTTGAATCTGGTCAAAGAAGGCACATGTGATGCCTTTGTGTCCGCAGGCAGTACGGGGGCAACGCTGGTCGGAGGACAAGTTATTGTCGGACGTATCAAAGGAGTGGAGAGACCGCCCCTTGCGCCGCTTATTCCCACGGAAAACGGATGTTCACTGCTCATTGATTGTGGGGCAAATGTAGATGCCAGACCTTCTCATCTGGTGCAGTTTGCTAAAATGGGTTCCGTATACATGGAGCATGTCATGGGTGTTAAGAATCCGAAAGTAGGCATTGTGAATATCGGCGCGGAGGAGGAAAAAGGAAACGCGCTCGTCAAGGAGACGTTTCCTCTGTTAAAGAACTGTCCCGATATCAATTTTATCGGCAGTGTAGAGGCGAGAGATATTCCGGCCGGTGCAGCGGATGTGGTTGTATGTGAAGCATTTGTCGGCAATGTGGTTTTAAAGACGTATGAAGGCGTGGGCAGCACGCTGATCAAGAAAGTGAAAGAGGGCATGATGACGAGCCTTCGAAGCAAGATTGGTGCGCTTCTCGTGAAACCGGCTCTGAAACAGACCTTAAAGGCATTTGATTTAGAGCAGTACGGCGGTGCGCCTTTACTTGGGTTAAAAGGATTGGTAGTCAAGACCCACGGAAGCTCTAAGTCTGTGGAAATCAAAAATTCCATATTACAGTGTATCACCTTTACGGAGCAGAAGATTAATGAAAAGATTAAGCAGATGCTTCTGACAGATGAGGTAGAATCCGAGTCGGATAAGTAGGCGGCAGAGAAGAAGAAAGGGGTAACTGTCAACATGGAGCTTAATAAGTTAAAAGAAGTGATAGCGGACGTGCTGAATGTAGATCCCAATGAGATCACATTAGAAACTACTTTTACGGAAGATCTGGGGGCTGATTCCCTGGATGTATTCCAGATTATAATGGGAATCGAAGAAGCCTTTGAAATAGAAATCCCGTCCGATAAAGTGGAGCATATTGCAACAGTAGGCGAAGCGGTTGCCCTGATCAAAAATTCTATGTCGTAAACAAAACGCGGATTTAAGCAGTCTGCGTTGTATGCCAACAAGAATTGTTAGAGTTTACCGATAGGTATACTCATATTCTTGCAGAGTTGGCTGCGGGGCCAGCTCTTTTTCTATGCGGAGGATTTTCATGTCGAAAGATTGGATCATACAGCTGGAACAGAAGATAGAATACTCCTTTCAAGATAAGCGTCTGTTAAGACAGGCATTGACACACAGCTCCTGTGCCAACGAGCAGAAAATCAATAAAACACAGGATTATGAGCGGTTGGAGTTTCTGGGCGACGCGGTATTGGAACTGGTCAGCAGCGACTATATTTACAGAGAGCATTGCGATATGTCGGAGGGTAATATGACGAAGTACAGATCATCGATCGTCTGTGAACCCGCGCTGGCATTCAGCGCCAGAGACATCGGATTGGAACAGTATATTTTCCTGGGCAAAGGCGAAGAAGCTACCGGAGGGAGAGACAGAGATTCTATCATATCAGATGTCATGGAAGCTGTCATCGGGGCAATCTACTTGGACAGTGGTATAGATGAAGCCAAGGCATTCATTCATCGATTCGTTCTTTCGGATTTGGAACATAAGCAGCTCTTTTACGATGCGAAGACTATCTTGCAGGAGGAAGTGCAGCGGGAGAATGGCGGAACGCTTCGCTATGAGATAGTGAGCGAGGAGGGACCCGAGCATGATAAGACATTCGTGGTAGAAGCAATCATCAACGATGTCAAGGTCGGTAAGGGAACCGGGCACTCCAAGAAGGCAGCGGAACAGAAGGCTGCATACGAAGTCCTGCTTCACAGAAATAAAGATTTTAAGATATACTAAGGCTGTAAAGAAGACGAGAGGTACATATGTATTTAAAGAGTATTGAGGTGCATGGGTTCAAATCCTTTGCGAATAAAATCAATTTTAAGTTCCATAACGGTATTACCGGCATTGTCGGACCTAACGGTTCCGGTAAAAGTAATGTGGCTGATGCGGTCAGGTGGGTGCTGGGTGAGCAGAGAATCAAGCAGCTGCGCGGGGCCAGTATGCAGGACGTTATCTTTTCGGGTACAGAACTGCGCAAACCGCTGGGGTACGCTTATGTGGCGATCACCCTCGACAATTCCGACCATCAGCTTGCGATAGATTATGACGAAGTGACTGTTTCAAGGCGACTGTACCGGTCGGGTGAAAGCGAGTATATGTTAAACGGTACGGTGTGCCGTCTCAAGGACGTCAATGAGCTGTTTTACGATACCGGTATCGGCAAAGAGGGATATTCCATTATCGGGCAAGGTCAGATCGACAGGATTCTGAGCGGAAAACCCGAGGAGAGAAGAGAACTCTTTGACGAGGCGGCGGGTATCGTGAAATTTAAGCGCAGAAAATATGCCGCACAGAAGAAACTTGAGGATGAAAAACAGAATCTTATCCGTGTCAATGATATTCTTGCTGAACTGGAGAATCAGATCGGACCGTTGGAAAAACAGTCTGAGAAAGCAAAGGTATATCTAAAGAAAAAGGAAGAGTTGAAAACGCTGGACGTAAATGTGTTCCTTCTCGAGAACGTGCGCGTGAGACAGCAGCTTAGTGATGTGGAGGGAAAACTGAATATTGCAAGCGGCGACCTCGAAGAGACAACTCACAAATATGAGCAGATCAAGGACGAGTATGAGCAGATTCAGAGTCGAATCGAGCTGTTGGATCAAGAGATCGAGGCTGCGAGGGCGACGTTGACGGATACCGGGGTCATGAGGTCAAAGCTGGAAGGTGAGATCAATGTCTTAAAAGAACAGATTCACTCCGCGGAAGGGAACGAAGAGCACCTGCAGACACGCATTCGGAATATTCAGGAGCAGATAGCGGAGCGCACCGCTGAAAAGGATCAAATCTTCTCAGAGAAAAAGGAAATTGATGAAAAGCTGGAGCAGCTTGAACATGCCAGAAGTGAGGCGCGGCTGCTTTTAGAGGAAACCCAAAGCAAGATAGAGGAATTAAATAATAACATTGAGAGTGGTAAGAATACCATTATCGATGCCTTGAATAACCGCGCGACGATTAAATCCAAGCTGGGGCGCTATGACACGATGCTGGAGCAGATCAATATCCGCAAGGCGGAGTTGAATTCCAGACTTTTGCGTGCCAAGTCGGATGAGGCGGCACAGGAGGAGACCATCAAGAATCTCGAGGAGGAATTTGAGGCTGTCAATGAAGTGATTCGTGAGCTGAATGAACGGCAGGAGACGATGGAGGAGAAACTTGTCGCAATCAGGGAAGAACTGTCGGGACAGGATCAGAAGCTGCGCGACACGCAGGTGCTTTATCATCAGGAGAAATCCAAGCTGGAGGCATTGTCGAATCTGACGGAACGTTACGAGGGCTACGGTGGAAGCGTTAAGGCGGTTATGGAACAGAAAGGACAGGAGAAGGGTATCATCGGCGTTGTGGCGGATATCATTCAGGCAGATGCCAAGTATGAGACCGCGATTGAGACAGCGCTGGGAGGAAATATTCAGAATATCGTCACGGAAGATGAAGATACGGCCAAGCGCATGATTGCCTATTTGAAGAAAACGAAGGCCGGACGCGCCACTTTTCTGCCCCTCACAAGTATTACCCATCCACAGGAATTTAAGAACCCGGAGGCCTTGAAAGAAAAAGGCGTTATCGGCATGGCAGATGAGTTGGTGAAGATTGACAAGAAGTATCAGAATGTTGCCAAGGCAATGCTGGGTCGAATTGTTGTCATTGACAATGTGGATCATGCGGTGGATATTGCCAGGAAATTTGATTACGGTATTCGTATGGTCACGCTGGAAGGAGAATTGCTGGTACCCGGCGGTGCCATCAGCGGCGGTGCATTTAAGAATAATTCCAATCTGTTGGGAAGACGCCGTGAAATGGAAGAGCTGGAGAAGAAGGTTAAGCAGTATGTTATTGATATAGACAAGCTGCTCGTTGACATTGAAGAGACCAAAAAGAGACGGAATAAACTGCGCCTGGATGTAGAGGATATCAAGGGGCAGCTGCAGCGCAAATTCATTGAGCAGAATACTGCGAGAATAAATGTCATGCAGGCGCGGGACAGAAAGAGTGAGACGGAAGAGGGATTCGGAGAATTAAAGACAGAGGAACAGGAGATAGATCTTCAGATCAAGGAGATTCAGGTAAGTAAGGATGAGATCGCCAGAGAACTGGAAGATTCCGAGACGCTGGAGAAGAACGTGGAAGTGCAGATTGCGGATTTTCAAAAGCAGCTGGACGAAAAGCGCACGGAGGAATCCGGCCAGGCATCCAAAGTGTCCGAGTGGGATGTGGAGGTCGAGAAGATGCGTCAGAGCGAGGATTTCCAGAGGCAGAATCTGGAGCGTGTTGAGGGTGAGATCGCCCGACACACATCGGAGCTGACAGAGGTGCAGGAAGGCCTGCATCTGAGCAAGGAGGAAGCAGAGCGCAAGAAGGAGAATATTCTTGAGATCGAGAAGACGATAGCGTCCTCCTATACAGCGCAGAATGACGCTTCGGAAAAATTGAAGGAAGATACCGCGGCGAAGGAAGAACTGGTCGGTAAGCAGAAGAACTTCTTCGCATCCAGAGAGGAGCTGTCTGAGCGTATGACGGCGCTTGACAAGGAAGTCTATCGTCTGGAAAGCCAGAAGGAGCGTATGCAGGAATCCATAGAAACGCAAATTAATTATATGTGGGATGAGTACGAGATCACTTTGTCCGATGCGGAAGCACTTAGGGATGAATCGATGAGCGATCTTTCTTCCATGAAGAAGGAAATCACATCACTCAAAGATGCGATCAGGAGGCTCGGTGATGTCAATGTCAACGCGATAGAGGACTATAAGAATCTGATGGAGCGGTATACGTTCTTGAAGACACAGCATGACGATTTGGTGGAAGCCGAGAAGACGCTGCTCGGAATTATCGAGGAGCTTGATATTTCCATGCGCAAACAGTTCAATGAGAAATTTGCAGAGATCAACAGAGAGTTTGACAAGGTGTTTAAGGAACTGTTCGGCGGTGGTAAAGGAACCCTGGAGCTGATAGAGGATGAGGACATACTGGAAGCGGGAATACGCATCATCGCTCAGCCGCCGGGTAAAAAACTGGTAAACATGATGCAGATGTCCGGTGGTGAAAAGTCGCTGACGGCAATCTGTCTGTTGTTTGCGATACAGAACCTGAAGCCTTCACCGTTCTGTCTTTTGGATGAGATCGAGGCGGCTTTGGATGAGAGCAATGTGGGAAGATTTGCCAAGTACCTGCATAAACTGACTAAGAATACACAGTTTATTGTTATTACGCACAG
Source organism: Lachnospiraceae bacterium (assembly GCA_022510625.1). Taxonomy (GTDB): domain Bacteria; phylum Bacillota; class Clostridia; order Lachnospirales; family Lachnospiraceae; genus UBA3282. The sequence goes on along the minus strand of JAFLTD010000012.1, from coordinate 39,418 downwards.
AAGAGGTACCATGGAGAAGGCAGACCGTCTTTACGGCATTACCATGCAGGAGAAAGGTGTGTCTACACTGGTGAGTGTTAATTTGATTGATAAGGAATTGGATGATTGATGAGTGAAGAGTTATTGAATGAAGAAGCAGGGGAAGAGAAGCTGGGTTTCTTCAACAGGCTGAAAGCCGGATTGACTAAGACAAGAAATAATATCGTGCACGGTATTGACGCAGTGTTCGGTGGATTTTCCAGTATCGACGAGGATTTCTATGAGGAACTGGAAGAGATACTGATCATGGGTGATATCGGTGTGAAAGCAACCGAAGATATTCTGGATAAATTGCTGGAGCAGGTCAGGGAGAATCATATCAAGGAGCCGATGGACTGTAAGCAGTTTCTGATTCAGAATATCAAAGAGCAGATGCAGGTCGGCGAGACGGCATATGAATTTGAGAGTAAACAGTCGGTGGTGCTGGTAATCGGTGTCAACGGTGTGGGCAAGACGACCACGGTCGGTAAACTTGCAGGGAAGCTCAAGGCACAAGGGCGCAAAGTACTTCTCGCGGCGGCCGATACGTTCCGCGCTGCGGCCGGTGAACAGTTGAGTGAGTGGGCAAACCGTGCAGGTGTGGATGTGATCGGCGGCAGCGAAGGCTCCGATCCGGCCAGTGTGGTCTATGATGCGGTGAGTGCGGCGAAAGCACGAGGCGTGGATGTACTGCTGTGTGATACGGCGGGAAGACTGCACAATAAAAAGAATCTGATGGAAGAGTTGAAGAAGATCAATCGCATTATTGACAAAGAATTTCCGAATGCCCACCGGGAGAATCTGGTGGTGCTGGATGCAACTACAGGACAGAATGCGTTGCAGCAGGCGAAAGAGTTCGGCGAAGTCGCTGACTTGACCGGTATCATACTGACAAAGATGGACGGTACTGCAAAAGGCGGTATTGCGATAGCCATTCAATCACAGCTGCAGATTCCGGTGAAGTATATCGGGGTGGGAGAAACCATAGAAGACCTGCAGAAATTTGACGCGGATCAGTTTGTGGATGCGTTGTTCGATGTGACCGGGGGCGATGTGACATCGTAAGCTGGGAAGGGAGAAAATCATGAAGGAATTGTCGTTGGATAAATTTGAAGAGGCTTATGAGGTAGTCGGGGAAGTCGTTTCGGAAACGAAACTCATATACAGCGATTATTTCAGTGCACAGACAGATAACAAAGTATATCTGAAACCTGAAAACATGCAGCTGACGGGCGCATACAAGCTCCGCGGTGCATATTATAAGATCAGCACGCTCTCTGAGGATGAAAGAGAGAAAGGCTTGATTACGGCATCGGCGGGAAACCATGCACAGGGTGTTGCCTATGCTGCGAAATGTTACGGTGTCAAAGCGGTCATCGTGATGCCTACGACAACCCCTCTGATCAAAGTAAATCGCACGAAGAGTTACGGCGCAGAGGTGATACTCCACGGTGACGTATATGACGAGGCATGCGCGTACGCCTATCAGTTGGCGGATGAAAAGGGCTATACATTTGTGCATCCTTTTGATGATCTGGATGTAGCTACCGGGCAGGGTACGATTGCCATGGAAATCATCAAGGAGCTGCCTCTTGTAGACTATATTCTGGTACCCATCGGCGGCGGCGGACTTGCCGCAGGCGTATCTGCACTGGCTAAACTGTTAAATCCCAAGATCAAGGTGATCGGTGTGGAGCCGGCCGGGGCAAACTGCATGCAGGAGTCTATACGTATGGGCAAAGTAACGACACTGGATCAGGTCAGCACTATTGCCGACGGAACCGCGGTGAAGACTCCGGGTACGGACATCTTTCCTTATGTAAGCAGGAATCTGGACGATATTGTCACCGTGGAAGACGAAGAACTGGTGGTGGCGTTCCTCGATATGGTGGAAAACCATAAGATGATCGTTGAAAATTCCGGGTTGCTTACAGTGGCGGCGCTGAAGCATCTCAATGTCAGGAATAAGAAGATTGTATCGATCTTAAGCGGCGGCAACATGGATGTGATCACCATGTCTTCGGTAGTACAGCAGGGTCTCGTGATGAGAGATAGAATTTTTACGGTATCCGTACTTCTGCCGGATAAACCGGGAGAATTGACAAGAGTGTCCGGTGTGATTGCAGAACAGAGCGGTAATGTCATCAAACTGGAACACAATCAGTTCGTGTCCATTAACCGTAACGCGGCGGTGGAACTGCGCATTACGCTGGAGGCATACGGTACGGAACATAAGAATCAGATTATTGAGGCTCTGAATGAGAACGGATACCGGCCGAAGGTAGTCCGTGCAAGCATCTAATATGCGCAGAAGAAAAACAACCGACGCTGGAAGCGGCATTTGTTTTTCTTGCGCAATTAACGAACAAGCAGACTGCGGAGCAGGCTGGGTAGCGCTGTAAGCGCGAGCTTGCGAGTCTAGAATGGAGAACAGTATATGGAAGGACAGTTAAAGAGCGGAACAAGTCTTGTCTCCGAGAGCGGCAACAAATATAAAGTGATACAGCTGTTGGGATCGGGCGGACAGGGAGAAGTCTATTCGGTAGAATCGCGCGGTAAGACATATGCCATGAAGTGGTACTATAAGAAGACTGCCACGGAGAATCAGAAAGAAATACTGGATAACCTGATTCAAAAAGGTCAGCCGGATGTATCGTTCCTCTGGCCGCAGGACATGATTTTCAAGTCATACGGGGAGTCTTTCGGCTATATCATGCCTCTTCGGCCGAAGAATTACAAGAGCATCGTAGACATGATGAAAAGAAAGGCGGAGCCGTCCTTTTACTGTCTGTGCAAAGCGGCATATAATCTGACCAAAGGGTATAATGCGCTGCATGCAAAGGGCTACAGCTATCGGGATATTTCTTTCGGAAATGTATTTCTCGATCCGGATACGGGAGATGTCCTGATCTGTGATAACGATAATGTTGCGTATAACGGGTCAAAAAGCAGTATTTACGGTACGCCCCGTTTTATGGCGCCGGAGATCGTTGTTGGTAAGGCCAAGCCGTCAAGAAATACCGATCTGTTTTCTCTCGCGGTTCTGCTGTTCTATATGTTTATGTTGAACCACCCGTTGGAGGGCAAGAGAGAGGCGCAGATCAAGTGCATGGATATTCATGCCATGAACAAGTTGTACGGAACGGACCCCCTGTTCATTTTTGATCCGGACAATAAAGACAACAGACCGCTTGCAGGATATCAGGACAATGCGCTTGTGTTCTGGGATTTGTATCCGCAGCAGTTAAAAGATCTGTTCACCACATCCTTTACCGTGGGATTGCAGCAGCCGAACAGAAGAATCACAGAATCGAAGTGGCTTGAAACTTTCGCAAATCTCATGTCCGGCATTATTATTTGTCCGAATTGCGGTTCTGAGGTGTTCTATGATGTCCAGAAAGAGACAAACGGTGTAGCCCACACCTGTTGGGGATGTCAGAAGACAGTGACGGTTCCCGTAAAGATTGTGGTCGGAAAAAGCACGATCCTGCTCATGAACAATACGAAACTCTACAAGCATCAGATAGACGGCGAGCACGACATGCAAACAGTCGTGGGAGAGGTGGTACAGAATCCGAATAACCCGGACCAGTGGGGGATCAGGAATCTTACCAAGCAAAACTGGACATATATCAAGGCGGACGGTACGCAGGTTCCTGTTGAGTCAGGCCGTTCGGCGGCGATTGCCAAAGATGTGAAGATCGACTTCGGACAGTTGAAGGGAGAATTCCAATAAGGAGGCTTTATGGAGGACCACAGAATTTTAGCAAGAATCGTAAAAGACTATCCGGACGCCCTTTCAGACCGAAAGAAATTGCAGGCCCTGTTCTCTGATTTTTTTCCGCAGGACAGACTGAAGAGAAACATATTATTGATGGTGTTCGACGACGGTATTACGGAAGAGATGCAGGCTGCAACAAATCTGGACACGATGGCACTGCACCGTTATGTCAAATCTGTCAGTCAGGGGTACGGCATTAAGACGGAGAGTGCGGAAGAGGCAGTTCTTGCATGGGCAAGAGCGATAGGCTTATCCTTAGATACAGAGGAAGCACCTGAGGAAGGCGGAGAGACGGATTCTGAGGTTGAGTGGGTGGAAGGCGGAGGAGAAAATGCGTACGAGTACGAAGAGACGCCGCGAGGCATCAAGCTTCTCAGATTCATAGATTTTGACGATACCGTAGTGACGATTCCCAATATGATCGGCGGCAAAAAAGTATCAGAGGTCGGCAATCACGCTTTTAAGGGATGCGTAGGGATTGAAAAAATCGTTGTCTCGGATGGTATAGAGATTCTGGGAAACGGCGTGTTCATAAACTGTAAAGAACTAAAGGAAGTTGTTTTGCCGAGGACGCTCAGACGGATCGGTACATCTGATCCCACAGGATGTCCGAAAATACTGGGTACCATGACAAAGCTTGAGGGCACTTTTGAGTATACCGCCCTGGAGGATGTAGTCATACCGGACAGCGTGAAATATATTGGAGAGTACGCTTTCGCAAACTGCAGCAGATTGCAGAGAGTGGTGCTTCCGGACGGCCTGAAGGAAATCAGAGAGAACACTTTTTGCTGGTGTAAAAGCCTCCGGGAAGTTGTGTTCCCGGAAGAGCTTAGGGTAGTCGGGATGGAAGCGTTCGAGGGGTGTGAGGCATTGCAGAATGTCACATTGCCGGAAGGTGTAAACAGCATTGAACAGGGGGCGTTCGCCGGATGCAGAAATCTGGAGAGTATCTACATACCGGATTCCGTAGGTGAGATCGGAGGCGGGAGAGGCAGCGGATTTATACAGACGTTCGGTGAGCCCGATGACAGGCATCAGAATTTTACGATATTGTGCAACGCAGGTTCTTATGCGATGAACTATGCCAGAAAACAACAAATCAAATGCGCGAAGGCACAGAATTAAGGAGGGAATACTATGGCAGCAATGAAGAGACCGGGAGGAGAACTGGCAAGCAGACCGTTACATTTCTTTTGGATCGTGGACTGTTCCGGTTCCATGTACGGTGAGAAAATCGGAACCGTCAACCATGCAATTCAGTCAACCATACCGGAGATGGTTGAGGCAGCTGAAAACAATCCGAATGCACAGCTTATGATCCGCACTTTGCAGTTTTCCACAGGCGCGTCATGGGTGACGAGCAATCCTGTAAATGTGGAGGATTTTGCATGGGATGACCTTGAGGCGGGAGGAGTGACCGATTTGGGAAAAGCCTTCGAATTATTGGCTGCACAACTCACCATTCCGCCTATGTCGGACAGGGCTTTGCCGCCGGTGCTGGTACTTCTGTCTGACGGTCAGCCCACCGATGATTACAAGAAGCCGCTGGCAGAACTTAAGAAACTTCCATGGGGCAAGAAGGCTGTAAAGATAGCCATCTCCATCGGTCAGGATGCGGACGACAGTGTGCTGGAAGAATTTACGGGAAATAAAGAGCTTGTGCTGCAGGCAAACAATGCTGCGGCTCTCACCAAGATGATCAAGTGGGCATCCACGGCGGCATCTCTGGTTTCAGCGCCCGCAAGTATCGCTGCGGATGCGGCAAGGACCGATGAAGACGGAGAGCCTGCCCCCGTCATTGTAGATATGGGAGGAAGGCTGCCTGATTTGGATGATATTCAGGATGGCGATGTATGGTAGAAAGGGTGTAGCATATGACGCGAAGCGTGTTCGGTGAGTCTGTGCAGGGAGCATCCCATGTCAGAAGCGGTAAAGAATGTCAGGATAGTCTGAAAAAGATTGAGAAGGACGAAAATACAGTTATATTGGCAGTTGCAGACGGGCACGGAAGCGAGGCGTGTCCGTACAGCAAGACAGGGGCTGATATAGCCGTGAACGTGTTCTGTAAGATTATGGACGACTACTTGGACACATATGCCAAGCAGTCCGATATGCTTATGACATTCTTGAAACGTGAGGGTGATACGAAGGTAGCACAGGCGATAGATGCGGAGTGGAAGCGCAGGGTATTAAAAGCTCACTCCGGCAATAAACGTGAAATCACTCTGGACGAAGAAGGTAACAAAGACAGAAATGCGGTATACAGATTGTACGGAAGTACCCTGATCGGACTGGTGATCACCAAGGAGTTTCTCTTCGCTTTTCAACTGGGAGACGGAGATATTATGTCGGTGTCGGCGCAGGGCGTGCAAAATATAATTGATGCGGATAAGATTCTGGGAACAGAAACTCATTCGCTCAGCAAGGCCGAGTCCTGGAAGAAGGCAATCACCTGCATCAAGAAGCAGGATGAGAATCAGAAGTTACCCTTGATGTATATGCTCTCCTCAGACGGCATGGCAAACAGCTATAAAAATGAGGATGAATTTAGAAAAACCTGCAGTGATTATTATGCACTGCTGCAGGAACACGGCCCCAAAGCCGTAGCCGACAGCCTTAAAAGTTGGCTGTGCGAGACCAGTGAATTGGGGTGCGGAGATGACATTACGGCACTTTTTGCTTATTTTGCGGAGTGATCAATAACAGCCGGTCTCGGATGGATGTCCATGACCGGCTGTATGTGTAAAATCATCCGGGCGGCATAGATACTATATCTTCGCCGGTTATATCATGTCATGAATTATGTGAAATGGGATATGCTATGAATGGCATACACTATTAAAACGGCATTCGGCATATTTTCCTATAAGGAGAAAATCATGACATGAGACGGAAAAATAAAAAATTTTTAAAAAAAAGCAAGACAGAATTGCTAAAGAAATATATTATTATAACAGTGGCAGCATTTATTTATGCAGTGGGTGTCAGTCTGTTTATTGACCCCAATAATATGGCACCGGGCGGAGTGACCGGCATAGCGATTATTCTGAGCAGGCTGGTTCCTGTAAGCACGGGTACGTTGATCCTGATCCTTAATATACCGATTCTCATATTTGCCATATGGAAGTTTGGATTGGGATTTACGGTGTCAACAATCTATGCCACGGTGCTTATTTCCACATTTACCAATATTTTAGCGCCTTTTCGGGCGGCGACTTATGATAGACTATTGGCAGCGATAGCAGGCGGCATCCTGTCGGCGGTGGCAATCGGTGTGATATTTAAGGCCGGCGCGACTACGGGCGGCATGGATATTATTGTGAAAGCGCTGCGATTAAAACTGCCGCACTTAAAGACCGGCAATCTGTTTTTTGTTGCGGACGTTATTGTAGTGACATTGTCCGGGATTGTCTTTCGGGACATTGATGCGGCGCTGTATGCGGCAATCACGGTGAGCTGCGCCTCGTTTACATTGGATGTCGTACTCTACGGCAGGGATGAGGCTAAGCTGTTATATATTATCAGCAGCAGACCGGGTGAGATTGCGTCACGTATTTTGGAGGAACTGGAAATAGGGCTGACGCTGATCAACGGTAGGGGAGCCTACAGCGGAAATGAAAAACAGGTGATCATGTGTGCCATGAAGAAAACGATGTTTCCACGCGTGGAGAGTATTGTTAAGGAGGAAGATGCGGATTCCTTCATGATTATAACAAGCGCCTCGGAAATCTTCGGAGAAGGATACAAGAGTTACTTCAGCGAGCGAATCTGAAAGGACATTGAGATAACGCAACATAGAACATGAGGAGAGTATATGCAGGAAAACAATTTGCAGGTTAAGAAACACAGGAAAAAACGCAGAAGGAGCGAGAACGGTATTCTGATCGGTTCCATCGTATTGTGTGTTGTCACGCTTCTGGCGATCACGATCACTCTGATGATGGTTTTTAAATACCGTGCGATTCAGGTTGAAAATATAACAGTCATGAACGAGTTGGAACAAATCCGAATGGATGAGACAGTCACATACACGAAGGACGAAGTGGACAACATGATTGCTTTCGCGGTAGAGGAGGCGGTCCATCAGACCAGCGAAGAGGTGAGCGCAGAGTTTCTGGATAAGCTGAAGCAACTCATGCTGTCCGGTGAAGGTACCACGGCAATGCTTCGTTACTTTTATCCTGACGACATCGTTGTGGCGGATGCAGGGGAGTATTACTTTTTCCCGATTTCGGATGAGCTGGCACACAATACATATGACCTCGAACAGTTTGTGCTGGATGAAGATCAGATTATGACTTACTATGAGGACGGTGAGATGATTTCCCATAAGGGCATTGATGTGTCCAGGTATCAGGGCAGCATAGACTGGGAAAAAGTTGCGGGAGACGGTGTGGAGTACGCCTTTATACGGCTGGGAATCAGAGGTTATTCGGAAGGCGCAATACAGGAAGACGAGACTTTTGAGAATAATATCAAGGGTGCACGCCGCAACAACGTTGATGTGGGAGTATATTTCTTTACACAGGCAACCAGTGTGAAAGAAGCTGAGGAAGAAGCCCAGTATGTGCTGGACTTGATAGAACCTTACAAAGTGGATTACCCTGTGGTAATCGATGTGGAGGCAGTGTCCAGTGCCAATGCGCGGACCAACAATCTGACGAAAGAAGAGCGGACAGAGTACTGTATAGCATTTTGTGAGATGATCAAGAATGCAGGATACACACCCATGATCTACGGTAATCTCAAGACATTTATGCTGATGCTGGATCTGGAACAGCTGGAGGATTACGATAAGTGGTTTGCATACTATGATGAGCAGTTCTACTTTCCATATGAATTCAAGGTATGGCAGTACACCGACACCGGATTGGTGAACGGAATCGGTACGGAAGTGGACTTAAATATCAGCTTTGAGGATTTGTCCAATGAGTGATAGGGAGTGATTTTTACTTTCATGAATTATGCGTTCGTGGTATAATAAATTGTCAAGCAGGACAAGAAAGGCGGGGTTATATGAAATACGAATTTGAAGGCACGGTAGAATTTCGGGAGAATGAGAATACGATTGCCGTACCGTTTAATGTGTGGGAAGTATGTGAGAAGGTGGGAGACGCGCCGGTCAGAGTGTGCTTCGACGATGTCTGCTTTATATGTGATCTTGTGCCGAAAGGGCAGGGATACTACGATATTCCCGTAGGTCAGGATACGTTATCCAAAGTGGAACTGGGCAAGAAATATCTGATTTCCATTGAGATTGTGGGCAACGTGACGAGTACAAGCGGTGACAGTCCGTACAGCACGGAGAATCCGATCCGCAAGATTGACGGTGTCAATCTGGTAACGCAGCCGTGGGACGGATTGTGCGGACAATCCTGTATTGCCATGATTGCGGGGACTACCTTGGACGAGGCTTGTGATATCATGAAATGTCGGGAGTGGCAGGCTAATATGAGTAAGATGATTGCCACGCTTGAGTACCTCGGCATCCGTCATGCCGATAAGATTGTGTATACTCTGGGTAAATCGGTGGAGCTGCCGCACTGCTGCATTATCATGGAGAAGATGGGCAGATACAGCCACTACCTGGTAGGATATGACGGACAGTATTACGACCCCAATCTGGGTGTGATCAAAGAGTTCGATCACGCTAAGATGGTCGGGTATCTGGAGATTGTGACGGATTAGACATAAATCAATTGGGCGGGAAGAAATTCCCGCCTCAGATTGCAGACAAAGCGCTTCCGGCAATTTTTATGCCGGAAGCGCTGATTTTATTATTTTAATGACCAATAAGGAGAATAGTTTAACACACATTACCTAATTTTTACTCTTCCAGCCAACAACATTAATGTAGAAATCATTATAATCTGCATCGTTCCAGTCTTCTCCACAACAGATAAAGTTATGTCCAACTATCTTACCTGTATTCGTAATAATCGCAGACATTGTAGGCAGAGTTTTAATATCATCTGATTCCGGAATAGAGATTTCAACCCTTAGATTGTTACCGGTATATACATCATTTCCAACAGCCAACGGCGGGGCAATATCCATTGTCTTTTTATTGCCGGTAAAATATGTCTTACTGTCATCCTTCAATGTAACGGTCACTTCAAAAGCAGCCTGTGTAGTTACAAACCATGAAAGATATTCGCCTTTATCAAAAGCATCTAACCGGATAGTAACTTTATTGTTTTTTATTTTGATGATTGATGCAAGCAATTTTTGTAAGTAAACGACATCCTCCATATTTACCTTGCCGTCGTTGTTGACATCTGCATTTTCCAGAAGCTTACCTTCCAACTTTAAGAGTCCGGCAATGTGCTGCTGGATTATTGTAACATCTTCTTGCGTAATTTTACCGTCTCCATTTGCATCGCCTGTAATTTTGAGGGACAGGATTTTCTCTAACTGTTCGAGATCCGCAATTGTAATTTCATTATCACCGTTCATATCTGCCGCTTCAGCTGCTCCATCATTCAGGGTTACAATCTTTGCGATCGCATTTTTAATCAAAATGTAGTCCTCATTAGTTATTAAGCGATCACCATTAATATCACCTTTTGCCATAATAAGCACCTCCTTGAAATAGTTCTTAATAATAATATACTATATAAATAGTTTAATACACAACCTTTTTTATAATTTATTTTAATTCTGACGATGATGCAGATGCTATATCATACATGTGTATGCTCAACTTCTTATATGCGAGATATTTGCAATCATACACAGTTTTCTATTTCAGAAGAAAAAAAGAAATGGTCGTCAACTATTTGACGGCCATTTCATAAAGGGGATTTTGCTAGTTATAGAAGGTAGTGTAAATTATCAAACGCTACCTTTTTTTGTTATCAATATAGCATATTCGACAAAGAAAAACAAGATGTGAAGTCATTTTCTGCAATATAAGGTCGATTTCTGCAATTTAATTGACTGCTATGGTAACGTAAAATAGAATACATCCGGATATTGCTTGTTCTTATCTGCCAAAGCTTATATAATAAATAGTATATACTACAAATATAGTAATATACAGTAAAATAATAAGGTGTATGGGGATAAAAAGGTGTTCAAGATTGCAGTGTGTGATGATGAAGTTCATTTTAGAAAACTTATCCGTAATATTTTAATAAATTATATGGGTGAGAATGGGGTTATATATGAAATTGATGAATTTGAATCTGGAAAAGATTTTGTAGAGCTAGGAATAGAGATGACTAAGTACAAAATTGTCTTTCTGGACATTAATATGGATGAACTGGATGGCATGGAGACAGCTAAGATAATACGGGAAGTAAGCAATGATATGTTTATTGTTTTTGTAACGGCATTTATAAATTATACACTCGAAGGCTATAGAGTAGATGCTGTAAGATACATTTTAAAAAACAATGTCAATTTTCCTGAATTGGTATATGAATGTATGGATGCAATCAGAACAAAAATGAATTATGTTGTGAAAAGGAAGTTGTTTCAATTTAACGAAGGCACAAAAGAAGTATCTTTAGAACGCTTAATATACATAGAAAGCCAGTTACATAAATTAGAATTTTATATCATGGAGGAATACGTAAAAAAGTATACACTATACAGCACACTGAATGATATGGAAAAAGAGATTGCCAGTAGAGACTTTGTGCGGATTCACCAAAGCTTTTTGGTGAATATGAAGCATATCACGGATGTTAGTCGGTATAGAGTCCTGTTAAGTAACGGTGTGAAACTGATCATTCCAAAGGCCCGATATAAGTATGTCGAAGAAACCTATGTCGCATATAAGGGAGAAATATAAATGATTCTTTATGTACAGAGTTTTTTGCTTGTTGTCTTGGAAATCTTATGTTGTAAAATCTTTTTTGAAATCTTTGCTAAGAAGAAGCATGAAAAGAGCGCTCTAAAAAATTATGGAAATATTTTATGTTTGATAGTTTTCGTGTATGTTATAGCATTATTTCTCGCCGAGCAAATTATCATTAAACAACTCCTTATAATTGTAATAACCGCATTAGTCATGACTATATATTTTAAACTTAATTATTGGAGAGCGTTGATTTTTGCAACATTGTACCAAGGCTTATTACTTGCCATAGATTACTTTACACTTTGGTTAAATGTTTCGATTTTTCATAGTATTGCTGAAATTAGCGAATCCTATTATGTTGAAGGATATTTGATAGCAATTTTGGGGAAGGTATTTCTTTTTCTGGTAGTTTTGGTGATTAAAAAGAGAATCGGAGGCAAATCTTCTGAAGTATTGATGGATACAGAATGGCTTCGGTTTATTTTTTTTCCTGTTTTTACAATTTTTACAATCACTGCTTTGCTTATTACATCCGGCAATTTAGAAAATCAAAAACAAGAAGATTTATTTTTAGTGATTGCATTTTGTCTTACAGGCATGAATATTGTTGTGTTTTATTTAATTAATGATATATTGAAACGTGAAACGAAGCTTCGTGAGAATGAGATTTTTCAATTGCAGGCCAGAAATCAAACCAATATGTATCGTTCGATTTCTGAAAATTTTGATAAGCAGAGAAAAAAGACACATGAATATAAAAACCAGATTATGTGTATTGAATCATTGATAACATCAAAAGACTATATTGAGTTAGAGGAATATGTCGGAAAAATAAGCGGACATTTGAATAAGGAACTGGATTGTATCAATACAAACAATGTAATCGTAGACGCAATCTTAAACAGTAAATATCAGGAAACATTGGACAAAAATATTGCGTTTATATTTAAAATCAATGATTTATCCGAAATCAATATCAGAGATGAGGACATAGTTGTTATATTATCGAACTTGCTTATTAATGCAATTGAGGCTTGTGAAAAGTGTACTGATAAAAAAGTAATTAAAATGAAGTTTGTGAAAGAGGGGAACAAAGTGATTATCTCCGTTAGGAATACATACGATGGTGAGATCATTATTCGAGACGGAGAAATACAAACTTCAAAAAAACAGGACTTAAATGAACATGGCATTGGCATAGGAAATATTATGGATGTCATCACAAGGTATGGCGGTTCGCACGTCATACAGAACGACAAAAATGAATTTTGTTTCTCAATTATAATACCGCAATAGGAAAAGTGATTTGTGTAAAGCAAATCACTTTTTTTGCATTTCCACAGTAAAATGTCATTTTCTGCAATAAAATGTCATTTTCTGCAGAGGATGTTGATTTCAGATTATGTGAAATTATACTTGGCTCATAAGGAGACATTTCTATGATTGAGAAATTAACAAATGAATTAGTGAGTCAGATGACAGAGGCAAAACTGATTAATGAAGAACTGGAAGAATACTATGCCTATGTCTTAATTTCCTGGATAGAAAAATTTATTACTGTTGGAACAATTATTCTGATCAGTGTAGCGGTTCACAAATTGCTGCCTACAATGTTTTTTTTGCTCTTTTTTTTCGCGCTAAGGAAACGGACGGGCGGATATCACTTAAATAAATTCTATCAATGCTATCTGGCGACTGTCGCTTCGTATATATCCATATTGGGCATGAGTAGTGTTCTGGCAAATTATCCGATACTTTTATTTGCGATGCTGTTATGGGCTATAGGCATTATTGAAATAATAGGCACGGTTAATCATCCTAATATGCACATGGATTCAGAGGAATTGGCAGAATTGAAAGCGTCGGCAAGGATTATAACCTTGCTGGAAGGAGTCGCAATATGTTGCTTCACAATATTAGAGGCAGATATGGTATTCATAAGTTATATGGCAATTGCTGTCATCTTGTGTGCAGCATTGCTATGTATAGCGAAAATAACAAAGCAGGAGGTGAAAGTGCATGAAGAAAGTCAATAAGAAAGTGTTGAAGCTGATTGAGCGTACAGCGAGAAATGAAGTGGTCAGAAGTCGGGGACCTTTTCCGCCGTTCTGTTCCGGTATCTGGCATCAGCCGAAAAGACCTTCTAAGAAATAGCATCCGGGATACTTAACTTAAAATGTAAAGAAACGAGTGAAAGGAAGTTTGCGCTGTGAAGCGGGGATTTCCTTTCATTACCTTATAGATATTCTCGTTTGAGCAAACTATAAACATAGGAGACTGCGGATCTATGATTAAGATTGCCATCTGTGATGATGAAAAAGATGATAGAAAAGAAATATATAAATTAATTCGCCAACATGAAATAAGTACTCAGGAAGAGTATCATATAGAATTATTTGAATCAGGAGAGCATCTGTTAGAGAGTGGATTTAGACCGGACATTTTGGTTTTGGACATTATTATGAGCGAGCGCGATGGGATACAGATAGGGGAGGAGATTAAAAGTCATTACTCAGGAACTATCATTATTTACATAACCAGTATCAGCGATAAGATGTCAGAGGCAATCAACAGGATCCACTCATTCGGATATCTCATAAAACCAATTGTAGAGAAGGATTTGTTTCGTATTATGTCAGATGCTGTTGAACAGGTTCAGCGTAGTAATACTGTTCAATATGTTACATTCCTTTCAGAAAACAAATCAGTGATTAATTTGGCGGTTACTGATATTTATTATTTTGAATACATTAACAGAAAGATCAAGATTGTCACCAAAGATAAAACATACACTTGCATTCAAGAAAGAATTAGCGATATTGCGGTGAAGATGCAGCCATATGGATTTGCAATGTCACATCAAAGTTTTGTCGTCAACTTATACCAAGTAGAAGCTATCAGTGAACAAATGTTGCTCATAAAGAACGGAAATAAAATATATCTGGCTCAAAAAAGAGCCTCAACCATTAGAAAGCAATTAATGCAGATCGCTAAACAATAAATATAATTTAAAGTGATATAAAAGCAGATATGAAAAGGAGAGCGTTTAATGGATTATCTGGATGAAGAAGTTATGCAATTTAGGAAGAGTGCTAAAAAGAGTAAATATAATAGTTTGGAATCCGGAATGTATATTAAGGATGAAATTATTCATTTTAAAGAAGTTCAGGTTCTGGATGATAAGGTTTCCATCATGCTACCGGATACATTTGTGGATATGCCGCAGGAGATAGCCAAGATCAAATACCCTTCCGAACAGCGTCCACAAGTCATTAAAATGAATAGTAATGCATCAGTGAATTTTACATTCAGCCTTTACGAAACACCCCTTAATGAAAATCAGATTGAAAATGCATTGGAACAGTTTAGAGAAATAATCCTTAGAGTAAATCCGGCATTTATCTTTTACGATTTCGTAATTTCAGAGGAAAAAAACCTTGGCTGGTTTGATTTCAAAAGCTATGGTCTGGATGAACAAATGTACAATGTGATGTACATTACGCCGATAGAAGGAAAATTGATGCATGGAATCTTCAACTGTATGTACAAGGATATTCTGGAATGGAAAGATGCAGTACAGCAGGTCATGTTGTCGATTGTAGACCTTACACAGGAAAAGGAGTAGATGCCATATGAGAGATGAATTGATTACTGTCAAACCTTTTGAGTTTATTGATTATATTGCCATGGAGGGCAATCAGGGATTTGGCAAACACGGCACATTTAAGGTGATTGGACATATTGCTGCCGGAAAAGAGCAGGAATATCTCGATTTGATGACAGACGAGACTTGGGTTCATGTGGCTGCGGTTACCTATGATGGAATTATAAAAAACATATTTAAAGGCATCATATGGAATGCTGATATTGAAAAAGTCGGAGAGACATGTGTACTTACACTAAATCTGATAACAGGAAGCCGACTGATGGATACATCAAGGTACATCAGGAGCTTTCAGGATGCTGGCATAACGTATGCAGCCATGATGGATACTGTCACGGAAACATATCCCAACAACAGATATAGCATGACAGTGGGACAGGGAAGTACCATTCCGGGATTCGTATTACAATACAATGAAACTGACTGGGAATTTGCAAGAAGATTAGCAAGCCACTTTGGAACGGATATTTATCCTGACAGTGCATATGAGGGAACAAAGATCTATTTTGGTGAGCCGGATTCCGGCGGAGCCTCTGAGATAAATACCAACGAATACTCTGTAGTTAAACAAAATAATGAATCTTATAGTTATGCGGTAAAACTGAGAGAATTATACCATCTGGGAGAAACGCTTAGTTTTAATGGTATGAGTTGTTGGATATCGGAAATTCATACGGAATTAGCCGGAAGCGAATTATATCATACATATCATCTGGAACAACCGAATGCGATCAAGGTCGAAGAGAAACATAATGACCGGTGTGTCGGAGCATCGCTTATCGGCACCGTTATAGCAGTAGAAAAGGATAAGGTGCAGGTAGAACTTGAAAAAGATGAAAACAGGGATCGTGCAGGGAAAAGGTGGTTTGTATATGCAACACCCTACTCGTCATCGGACGGCACCGGTTGGTATTGTATGCCCGAAATTGGGGATAAGATCAGACTGCGCATTCCGTCAGACCATGAAGCTGAGGCCTATGTAGTCAGCTCGGTACATATGGAGTCATCAAATAGCGCCGAGAGACAGAATCCCGACTATAAATCAATTATGAATAAACAGGGTAAAGAAATCTTGTTGACACCCAAGTCACTTATTATGACTAATAATGACGGAATGAGCATTGAAATTCTGGATGATGAGGGAATCAAGATAATAAGTAATAAAGATATTACAATGGAGGCCGCTGATTCCATTTCAATCACAAGTGCCAATTCCAAGCTGGAATTGTTTGCCAAAGATAAACTTACCCTACAGCAGGGAAATACACAGATGAACCTGGGTGGAGGCATGCGGGTTAACGGAGGCAGGTTTAATCTGAATTAGCATATGGAAAGTGCAGGTAAATGACATGCCGGAAGAATACGACGAGAGAGAGCAGCAGTTATATCAGACAGCTTTGGAAGTACTTTCTGATATCTGGAAGAATAGGCTGGCTGTTATAAAAAGTGACTATGAAGCAAATTCCATGCGATATGACAGGGATATTCTTGATCAGATGGAAAATCTATTGCAGAGGTGGGAGAACATGTATAGTAATCCGGTAGGAACACTGAAATATATTATTATTTCACCTTTAAACAGTGGCATTATCACCAAAAGTTATGAATTACAAATTGCGTTGTTTGATCAGGATTTGTACATTAATGAGAATCCACTTTGCTTTTATTGGTCACCGGAATTTATCTACAAGGACGTTGAAAAAGACATGGCAGTGTATAGAAAAACGGCCTCCAAAGAGATTATACGGTTGAGAGAAGATGAAGTTAATGAGGTGCGTAGAAGGTATGTCCTGTGCCATGCCTATATTTGCATGTTCTATATGGATAAGATAATCAGGGAAATATTTAAAACGTCAATCTGGAAAAAAGTAGCGGCAGATGATGTTCAAGTTCTATATGGAACTTATATGGAACAAATGGTAGAGCTGGGAACAGCACTGGAAGAAGGTGAGTAATGAAATTCTATATATTAGGTACAGATATTGTCTATACGAATTATCCTAAAATAAAAAAATGGTTTGGCAGAATAGATCCCAGAGATTTCAATATTCGTGATGCTCACAGGATTCCGGATGGGCAGGTATTTATGATCCATGAAAGTAAAAATACGGTTTTTACAAGTATTGTGGATAATCCGTTTCCCCTGATAACGGCAGAGGTCAGAGCCGTTTTTGATATGTATGAACCACACATTATCTACAAAGAAATCGTGTTGCTGGATGCAGAATATAAGAAAGCGGAAGTATATTATTTGCCCATTCTGGAAGAAATACAATGCTTGCGTGAAGAGAGCGAGTTTAATCTGGATAAAAGCATTATCAAAAAAGGAATTATTGATTTTGAGAAAACAGAGGGAAGAGCAATATTTCGTCTGGGAGGATTCAATCATTACTATATGGTAGGAAGATTAGATTTGGTAGAAAGCATACTAAAGCGAGATGTCAAAGGAATTGGATTAACCGAGTTAGTAGTATATGAAGGAGGTCAACTATGAGTGAATATCTGGTAAGAGGTGCAACGTTAGTCTGTAGTAACGGAAGTCATAAGAGAAAAATTAATCTTCCGAAATGTCATGGCGTATATGTGGGACACCATCCTTTATTGCACGAATTGGAGCACAAAGAGGAATGGCGCTGTGGCAAAGAAAATTGCAATATCACATCATTTGGGGTGTGTATTCCGAAAGAAGGGAATCCGCCGCCAACAGAAATAAAAACTCTTGACAGGAGAGCAGAGAATAGTAAAAATGGAGCGGCAGGTCCGGTAACGGGACATATATGTAGACCGGAAATTGTCGGAAAATGGCATCAGGCATATGAGAAAACCAGAATCGTGGATAATGGATTAAACAATGTTAGTGACAGGGCACGTGTAAAAAACAACACAGGGACTCCTGTCGGACAAAGTACCTTAACTATGGATTCTTTTCTAGTATGCGCATACGGAGGAAGGATTGCTCCGGTTGACTCAGGGCAGCGTAGAAACGTCATGATAAATGAATTTATAGATCCATCAGAATACAACGAAGTGATGGGGCAACCGGGACCATATGCAAATCAGTTGGAAAGAATTAATGAAAATAAATAAACTGAACTATATTCAAAATAGAAAGCATTGGTGTTGGGCAGTCGCCTGTAAATTGGTAGGAGAGCAATATAAGAAAACACATTCGGAGTTTCAATTCAGTATAATCAGCACAAATCCTGAGAAATGTGGGCAGGTGACCCTGTTTGAGTATGAGCACGGAGTTGTGACAGAAAACCGGGAAGGACTTAGACGGTGGCTGCAGTACGAGGACGAAGTCAGGGTTGATGCCTGGCAGAGGGCTATCGTGATGAACGCCAATACCTGTAAATATATCGGATATGACGGTGACGCTGCCGGCGATGATGAAGCGAAAGTCAGAGGAATCAAGTACTATCTTACCGGAGATATCTACAGCGATAAAGTGCAAGTTGAAACATTGGGGTTTTATAAAGATTCTATGTCTTTATGGGACCAATATCGGGATAGAATTATGGAGTCCTTCAGGAGGCATGAATATATTATCGGTAATGTAGTATTACATAACAACAATGCATATCATTCCATGGTAATTTTATGCATAGTGGAAGATAAAGTGATGCTTTATAATACGGCGGACGGTGAACTTCTGTATTACAGCGCAGAAGAGGTTTTCTGTAAAGGGTTTAAAAGCTGTCTGGGAATAGGAATCGTTAAGTGGATACAGCGTATAGTGTGACTGAAAATGTACAGAGGAGGCCGAAGTTATGGATGCAATAACCGGTGGAAATATTCAAATTGACTCGGATTTAAGAATAAAGTATATTACCACGCTAAGGATAGTGACGGAAATGCAGAAACATGGGACGTGCAGATTGACCGGAGTGATTGAAGACGGTTTAGGAGCGCAACAGATATTGTCTTCAAGGGATGATATACCTATTAGTATTATCAGAAACGGTGATTGCATAGAAGTCCTCTTTAGGGGTATTATAAAGAAAGCCGAGATAGATGTTGTGAACGGGATCAGCTATGTCCACATACTCGCAATGAGTCTCAGCGAAATGCTTGACAGGACAAAGAAACAAAGATCATTCCAAGATGTCACAATGACCTATGAGCAGGCTGTAGCTAGAGTTCTGGAGACATATGGAAACCTGACAGCCTTCTACTCAAAAAATGCGCAGGAAACCTTGAATGAGCCTGTGATTCAATATGGGGAAACGGACTGGGAGTTCTTGCTTCGATTGGGAAGCCATCTGCATATACCTGTATATGCGGATGGTGTGAGCCGGAGCAAAGTCCTGTGCTTTGGTGTGGAAGAGGGAGTCCATGTCAACATAGAGGGTAACGATTATCATGCCGGGATAAGTGAAAAGTATCATGAGGCAGATGAAAGGAGGGATTCTGTTACACGAAAAGACTATCTGTATTATAGGATCACATGTGATGAGAACTATCGGATAGGTGATGAAATCAATGCAGGGGTATACAGATTTATTATATTTAAAAAGAGTGCAGAACTGGTCCATGAGAAACTGGAATTCACATATTGGGCCGGTGGATGCGGAAATCTGTACATTCCGTACATAGAACATAACCGGCTGATCGGCATGGAGTTTACAGGTACGGTTGTCGGCACACAGGCAGAGAAGGCCAAAATCAGACTGAAGATTGACGAACCGTACGAGGGAGCAGATTATGAGTGGGATTGGGTTCCGCCATCCGGCAATATAATGTATGCGATGCCGGAGAGAGAGACTTCCGTTAGACTGATTTTTGGTTCCGAGACGCCTTCGGAGGGAATTGCAACATCCAATGCAAGAGAAAGCAGTGGAAGCATACCTGAGTGGCAGAACAGGACATTTATGACGGGAGCAGGCAAGAAGGCAGAATTCTATCCGAAACGATTGGTCTTTCAGGGTGGTAACGGCCAGATAGCCCTTTCCGACGGGAAAGCAGTTGCAATTACCAACATGACTAAACTGGAGATTACCGCACGCGGGGCCATCAGACTGGCAGCAACGAGTATCTATGGTCAGGTACCGTTGGAAATCAATATGTACAGAGCCCGTGTCTACTGTGAAGAAAAAGGGAAAAATATCACGGCAAGGGGCACCAAGAGCAATCCACCGACGGGGGTGGGTGATTCGGGGTTTACCATCAATAATGAGTTTAATGCCTCTGCACAAAGAAGCGTAGTATGCAGCAATAGATTCATATGTTACAAACCGTTTCAAGATGATCCTGAAGAGACTAATAACATATACGAGGATACGTTTAAGTATGCAGGTATTGCAAGCGGTGTTTTAGCGGGAACAGTAGTAGTGGGAGTTGTTACAGTGGCGGCAGTCTATGTGGCAGCGGCAGCGGTAGAGGCTGGAATTGCAATAGCATGTGCACCATATGTTGTAGGTGTATTGACGCCCGCATGTGGCGAAGCTGCCGTCCTCGGTCAGGCTAACAAAGATATCAAAAATGATACCGTAAGTGGCTTGGGGACCTATCTGGAATCCGGACTGAAGACATCATTGATGGCTGCAGTTGCAGCAATGGCTGTCTGCATGGCTCCGGCTGTGGCTGCGCGTGATACGGCTAAGATAGTGGCTGCGAAGAGTACTGTTTCCGCAACAGAGGCAGTAGCTGTCAACAGCACAAGAATATTGAGGATTGCTATGGTAAAGCGAGTTGGAGGTAACGCTTTAAGTATAGCCTTTTTGGTAAATAATGCCGTGGCAGACCTAAGGGGAGAGAATACGATAAGAGATGCGGTGGGCGAGGAAGTCTATGATTCCGTACAAAACTCAATGTATTTTTACAGTGTTGAAACCTTTTTTATCGGTTTTTCAATGATGAGAGCATTTTCTATAAATATGGTTGAGGGTGATACAGATGCTAGAAGCAGTAGATTAGTTTTTGGTAGTAATACTAAATCAGCTCAAAAATTATCGAACCAAATGAGTAGTCGGGGATGGACAGAAGAACTTATTAGAGATACGGTTGATAATCCATTTACAACTCGAGGAAGTATCAATAAGGCAACAGGAAATGCAGCAACTGTTTTTTATACGGAGCAAGGTTCATATGTTATTGTGGATAATGTTACAAATGAAATAGTGCAAATAAGTGATAATATTAATCCACTGGATTGGATACCTGATAGTAGTATAGAAAATCCGTATAAGCCATGAGGAGGTATATATGTCGTTTTTGGATAAATACACACCTATGATATCGAAGATAATTATAGGTGGAGAAGAAATGTTAAATTTATATGAATTAGTAAAATGTATAGAAACAGATAAGACCCCACCTTTAATTGAAGAGTGCATTATAACTCCATATTATATAAACGAGAATGGTAGATATGAATTATATCAATATGAATTTTGTGTTGAACAAGAGAATGGGGAGACATTCGAAGAATACATATTAAGGATCACAGGAAAGAGAAAAATCGAAGAAGTGCCTGATGATATTATTAGAATACGCAGAATATGTTTTACTCAAATCGACGTAAACAACCCAAGTGGTATTTTAAAAAAAATAATTGAATATTTTCATTTTTTGATGAATGATGAGGAGGTGCAAAGCGAAGTCATAGATATATTTACAGAGTTTGATAATAAAAAAATTTTTGTCTGCATCTATTAATATCGTTCCATCCATATGTGTGTGATGTGGAATTGGAAGCTGGAACGCATATAAGAGTAGGTGAAGTCAATTCTTTAGATGGATGGGGTTCTGGTGGTGGTACACAATATGATTTAATTGGTCAAAGAACCGGAGGTTTTACTAATCAAAGATCTTCGGAAGGTAATTAAATGTATCAATACGAAAAAAACATATTGAAATTAATAATATAAATTATGTTTTTGAATATGACATTCGTACTGTAGTGCAGTATAAACAAAAATATATTGTATTGCTTGGTATTCCATTTAATAGTGAGGCGATTAATAATATTTACTGTTTAGATGCTCGTGCAAATATAGTTTGGCAATCAGAGGATTTAGCCACTCGCTATCCGCAATTAAAAAAACTTCTTCCCTATGAACAGATAGGTATAAAAGATGGTGTTATTTATGCGTCGGAATTTTATGGCCGCAATTATAAGATTAATATTGAAAATGGAAAGATTGAAGGATTCAATACTTTAAAATAATATAGTTATTACCTTCTATCGGGCAACTGTACTTTTAAGGTGGTAACGGCCAGATAGCCCTTTCCGACGGGAAAGCAGTCGCATTTACTGGCATGGAGAAACTGGAGATCATTGCATCCGGAGCCATCAGACTGGCAGCAGCAAATATCTATGGACAGGTACCTTTGGAAATCAATATGTACAGAGCCCGTGCTTATTGTGAGGCAAAAGGAAAAGGCATCACGGCAAAGGGTACAAAGAGCAATCCGCCGACAGGGACCGGGGATGCGGGGTTTACCATCAATAATGAATTTAACGCATCTGCCCAGACTTGTGTGGTATATGGGAAGCAATTCATACAATACAGACCATTTGAGGATGATCCTGAGGAAACCGATGATCTGTTTGAGTTGGGATTGATATTTAGTTGTGCTCATGTTGTATATAATACAATATTTTATATGCTAATTTCAGAGCGATTTATTGTGTTGGATAAATTTATCAAAAATTTGTGAATTTGCACTGTTTTTAGTTGATAGTTTGAAAAAATTATTGTACGATTAAAATACAAATGAGGGGTATTGGGCAATGCTCTTGTATCATGGAACTGATAATTTAAGTGCCGAGAATATCATAACTAATGGTGTTGATTTCAGCAAATGTGACCGTTTTACTGATAATGCAAGAGGTTTTTATTTGTCGCGAAATAAAGATTTTGCAGATGAGAGGGCCAGAACGATGACGTTTGCTCCGCACAAACCGGTTGTGATTGAAATGTATTTCGATGAGGAAAAGGCAAAGAAAAATCTTAATATAAGGAATTTTGACAACATCACTGATGAATGGAGAATGTTTGTCGCATTTAATCGTATAGGACTGGAAAAATTTGATTTGATGAATTCTTTTTTTCCAAATCAATTACATAATCTTGATTATAAGTATGATGTGGTGGTTGATACACCTGCCGATGCTGGAATATCTTCTATTACTGACAAAATAGATCTAATTTTGGGTGACATTAATAATTTAAGAATGCCGTTTATGACATGTAGAAAAGATATTCTTGAATTGATTAACTCAATCAATGAAGGTAATGTGAATCCGGATGCAAAACAATATTCATTTCATACCGACCGTTCATTGAAATACTTACAAAATCCGCGTATAATAAATATGGGGTAGCACATAATGGATAGAAAGGGAAATTATATGAAGGGAATAATGGTATCATTGAAGAAAAAAGACTCTATGTTGAAGGAAACAGCATTAGCTTCTATACAGAATATACTTGTTTCAAAATATAAGGTGCCAGGTGACTTGGCTGCGATTTTGGTTAAACGTAGTAAAATTGACCAGATTTTTGATAGAAATGCTGAGATTGCAGCTCATACGTCAAATAAGACATGGGCCCAACGGGCTTACGAACAGTTGAATGAAAATGACAATGTTTCAGGATATGCTGTTAACGATGTTAATAAGACATCGAGGTATTCAAGAAAAAGAAAAGTAAATGCTTAGTAGTTTTAGGCATTTGTAAGTAGATTTTTGATTATAAGATTTATTGGATAAGGGTGCAAAAGTTAGTTATTTGCACTCTTATTTTTTTTAAATTAACCTGTATTGCGGCATTCTGGTTTGAGATCGATTTGTCCCCTCTTTTTTTCTGTCGATTATGCACAAAAGTTGTCGAATATGCAAATCGTATTGTTATATTTCCATTTTTTGCTAACATGTGAAAAAAGAAGGACTAATAAAGCATGAAAGGGCAATGGCAAAATTGAGATTAGGTAAAGGTTGGGTGAAACCTAGAAATATATCTTTTATATTGGCTTTTTTAATGTTCATGTATATATATATTGAGCCCTCTGCGAGAGAACTCGGAGAAGACAAGGAGATTGTAGTAGTTCTGGATTGCAGCAAATCCATGGAAGATGTGGACAGTCGGTATAATACGTTTGATTTTATAGAAAGCATCTATGCCATTGTGCCCCGAAACTATCGAATCGGAATGATTGCCTTCGATAATGAGGTTTGTGCGAGTATTCCCGTAGGCAGCAACTATGAAATGATAGAGGCGGCGCTACAAGGATTGGAATATGCCCATTACGGCAATGCAGGTAGCGGGCTTACGGAGGCCTTGCAATTATTTAAAGATAGTGGGGATCAAAAGCGGATTATCTTGATCTCAGATGGGGAAATCATGATGGATTCTGAAGAGGGAACTGAGGAAACGCACTCACTGTTTGAGCAGGCAGTAGAACTTGCCAAGGAACAAGGAATTATCATAGATGTAATAGCGTTAGGAGCACGTATTGAAGAAGGATATACCGTGTATCGTGCTGCCGAAACTACAGGCGGAAAGGTTTATGATCTGGCGGACGGAAGTGCGTTAGAGCATTTCACGGAAGAATATCTCTTTGATGAGTGGGGACTGAGCGAAAGACATGTCGGCAAAGTAAATGATACAGAGGTAGAACTAACCGTCAAACTTCCGGACTGTCTTATGGATAAGGCTAAGATAGTTCTGTTAGGCAAGCAACAGAATGATAATATGACAGTCAATGGTGAAGCAGGCAGGATTAATGTGTCAAAAGGCCGGTCTTATACAGTCATAGAGCTTGTGAATCCGATTTCAGATGATGTAGAAATTCGGATGTCATCAGAACAGGAAATGGACGTCAGTGCCTATTTAACGGCAGAATATGACTTTTCAATCAGTGTGGGACATACTTACAGGGAAGAGACACAGACTGCCGAAATATGGCTGGATATAGTTAATCCGGATGGCAAGAGCCTCCTGGAAGGTTCCTTAAGAGAAGGCGGAGTAACTGTATACCTGGATAACAATGAGCAGGATTATCGTTTAACCGATGGAAAGATCTATATTCAAAAGCAATATATACATGATAGTGCCGCAAAGCTTGAAGTGAGTTTTGATGGTCTGTATGCAGACTATTACGGTGACACTTCTATAGAAGAAGAGATTGTAGTCCCTGTTGTGATAGAGGAACCGCCGGAGACCGACTGGTTTTTCTGGTCAGTCATCATCTTCTTTATTGCCGCGTTAGTATTATTGTTCTTCATTTCATGGAGAAAGCAGCGCAAAGCCGGCAACAGGAAGCATATCGTCAATGATAGCAGGGTATTGGAGAAGCAAAATACTGAACATAAGAACAATTTCTTTGGGAAAGTACAGATTTTCGTTATTCATAACAAAGATGATATCGATTGTCCGCCGGAAAGTATCAATCTGTTTGCCAGGTGCAACCGTGAGATGATAACACTGGAATGGATATTGGATACGTGTAATCTTCCGTTGAATCTCAAAGGAGCGGAACGGATCATCATAAAGCCGGGAGATGACAAAAGCCTTATTATCAAGAACAGCAGTAAAGCCACTGCCTTGATGGGGCGTGAGCTTCTCATTAAAAACCATTCGTATTATTTATATTACCATGAAAAAGTCACCTTTATTTTTGATGAGGAAGATACAGAAATAGAGATGCATTATAAAGACTTAAAACCAAATGAAAGATAGGGAGGATAAGAATGAGTATAATCAATCAGACAAACAGGGCATTATTATTTGAGGAGATCAATCCTGAGAAACCGGATCTGCTGACACTGGTAGGCGACGTAAGAGGGATTGACAGCCTTAGTGACGAGAAGATCAAGGAGATGAACGAGGCGCTTCTGGTGCGGAGTTTTGATGATTTTATCACCAAATTTGAGCCGGTGGTATATTCCTTCTTTAACGCCAATAATCAGAAGATTATGTACACGCTGGAGAAACCGGAAACAATCCCGGAGGACATGCTTACACCTATCTATCTGAACAAGCAGAATGACTTCCTAAAGATGTTGATGTCTCTTGTAGAGGCAAAGCGCTCACAGAGCATCATCAATGTAGATTTTCAGTTCGATAAGCTGACAGATATGATTTCACCTAAGAAGGTCATGGAAGATATCAAACAAAATCGTAAAGAACTCCAGTACACTTACAAGACCTATGCGGAACTGGAGGACGGTGATCCGCACAAGCTAGATATCGCGGATAAGCTGAATGTCATGTTTGAAGAGGCGAGTGCCAATTACAATAATGTGCTTGCCATGCTTCCGCTTGCGATAGAGGACATTAAAACAAGGTTGCTCTTAGGGGAGGCTGAAGAAAAGAAAGATAATGTTCCGTTGGCGCTCGGAGTGCTTAGCATGGATGAAAAGGGCGAGCTTAAAGTGTTGGAATCTCCTAAACCGGAGACAGCCGAGCTCATGGTGGTAGACGATAATGTGAATGCGGGATTGATAGCCGCGTTGGAGGAAGATTATGAGGCCCTGAATGAGGAGAGTAGCGATTATGTGAAAGCGTTAGTCACAAGAACCTATTGTCCATTGGCCTCCACTATGGTAAGCAGTATTGATATTAAGCAGGAAGTAAACAATTATAACTCCTATCTGGAGTTCTATAAGACGGCCAAAGATGATTTTATTAAGGTCGTGAAGCCATTAATCGAGAAAATTCTGGGAGTATGGGCGTTCTTTGAGCAGTATCCAGCGAACTTAAAAGGTATGAAGCCGACCATGCTTATCACCAATGTGTCTAATGACATGTTGGTCAAGAGCAATAATCTGCCGAGACTGATCGCGTTCTTGAACACGGTGAATGCCAAGAATGATTTTGATAATGCAATATGGTATGGAATCGTTCCGTCTGTTTCTCTGGATCAGAATTCCAATATCAAACTGACAAGGCAGCGCTTTAAAGGTAATGAGAACACGGAGAAGACCGGTGTCAACAGTGTGGAGGCTCTGGTACGACTCCTGGATGTACTGAAAGACTATTCCGTGCAGTGCTTCTTCAGTTATGAGACCGGGGACAAGACTACTTTCAATTATATGGCAACCGAGGGAATAACGAAGTTCGAGGAACGTTGCAGTTCCCTGACCGGTAAGGCGTACAGTGAATTCGCAATCCCGTGTATTCCGAACTTTACGATTATACCAAAGGAAAAATCCGGCGTGATACTGGATAAGCGCATGATGTTAAATGAGAACGATATGGCGGAATTATCCAAGGAAAAAGAAGATATTATGAAGCTGTGGATAGACGGTGTCTATATAGGTGCTGCATACATTGCGGCAGGACTCGTGGCAGCATATCAGTGTCCGGAATACCTGAAGGAGAAATTCAAGAAAAACGTCGATGAGGAGATGCCCGGAGTCAGATTCGATATTGAGGCCGGAGACCATCCTCTCAGAGTACATACAGTAATGGCTAAGGAAATCACCGGTTTTACCAATTCCATCAAAAATGAGATTAACAGAAGAAGCTTCGGTTTCGTGTTCTCATCGGAAAATGCCGTGCTGGATTCAGAAAATGTGCATAATATCATGGTTTATAAGGCAAGAAACCTGATGAGCGATGGCAAGGTATATGAGCCTATTTATAAAACGCAGGTGACTACTTACATCGAGAGAGTTCTGCGCCATGCGACCAGCGATTACAAGCAGGAAAACATTGTCCAGTTCTTCTCGAATAATCCGTCGAGCCAGAAGAGCAAATGGGGAGAAAAGAAAGGCTGCGTCAACGCAATTCTGGGCGCAGGGGATGATGTACAGTATGAAATTGATGAAGCCAACGGTTATTGTGTTCTGAACATAACCTTTAACGGCAATGTTAAAAATCTGGAAATTGAGATTAACCGTCTTAATTCAAATAACAGAGCAATGTAAAAAGAAAAGGAGGAAGAAAAATGGGTTTCAGGTTGAATGTAACAGGAGGGGCAGAGCAGATTGCTCTGGACGAAAAGAGCATCAAAAGTGTGATTTTTGGTTCGGAATCACCGGCTGATTCCAATGCCAGAGCAACAGATTACGGAGTTTCCATGAAAATATGGGGAAAGATGCTCTACAAGCTTGGAGGAGAAGGCAGCGATGGTACGCTGGGACTGTCCAAATGGTCGGTAGTTCCGTCAGAGAGAGCAGACTGTTACCGCAATGCAACGGTAGAGGTTATCTCAGCCGGTCAGGTAGTTCGTAAATTTGAAGTACCGAATGCTTTCGTAATGGAGTACTCGGAAGAAATGGATGATGAAACAGGTGTCGGAACCTTCTATCTGCATGTAAAGCAGAAAAAGGATGAGAACGACAAGGTCAAAATTGAAGGTGGATATGCAGGAGAATAAGGAGGAAAAAGACAATGGCATTTGTTGTAAAAGTTGAAGGCGCAGAAACGTTTGAAATATCCAAAGAATGTGTTAAGAGCGTAAAGATTACCACGGATATCCCACAGGATTCCAATGCAAGAACCAAGGATTTCGGTGCCACAATGACTATTAAAGGCAAGATACTGACAGCAGTGGACGGCGATCCTTTTGACAGCACGAGAAAAATGGCGCAGTGGTCGGTAGTTCCGGCAGAAAGAGCGGACAGCTACAGAAAAGTAACTGCCGAATATGTTGCAGCCGGCGTTATGGAAAGAAAATACTGCTTCCCCAACGCATTTGTTGTTGACTACAAGGAAGACTACGGCAATGAGGAAGGAACGGGAACTTTCACACTCGTTATCAAGCAGAAGAAGGATAAGATCAGCACAGTGACGGTAGAGGGCGGATATTCCGCCTAAGCAGCCAACGCGACGTGGCTTGATGTCAAAGACAAGAGCGTATGCAACAGTAGTTGGATACGCTCTTTCATAAAAAGGAGTTTGACATGAATTATTATGAGGTGCTGGGCGTACCGGAAACGGCAGAGGATGAGCAGATTAAGCATGCATACCGGAAACAGGCTAAGAAATACCACCCTGATCTGAATCCGGATAACCCTGCAACGGAAGCAAAATTTAAGGCTGTAGTAGAGGCCTATGAGACTTTGAGCGATGCCGAGAAAAGAAAAGAATACGATGCAAAGAGAAATAAGAAAAAAGTCTTCGGTAGCCAAACGGAGAAAGCCTCCGGAAATGTTCAGGGAATGGACATAGGTCAATTTACAAAGAATATGGAAAGATATTTTGGTTTTTCGTTTCAGGAAAATCAAACAAAAAAGCAGAGCGGGAATGTTGGCAGCAGTAAGAAGAATCCGTTGGACATGACGGATATGTTTGAAGCGTTTATGAAGATAAAGTAGAAGGTTTACTACATAATGTTGTACGACATAGGAAGAATATGAGATTTTTTTTGGTAGAAACGGATACGGGAAATCATATACCGTATGGAATCAATATAAACAAGGCGGTTGATTTTCGGTATGCAAATCGGGAAGATGCATATAAAATTCCGAATTGCTGCGTGGTAGATATGAAAACACCGAGGGAGGTGTTCTTCCCTGATATACTGACAGAGCCTTTTCTTATGGTCAGTAGAGAGATGGCGGATGTGATAGAAATGTATACTCCACAGACGATATTTAAGACCATTTATCTGCTTGAAGCGGATCGAGAGATACATGCGACCTATTTTATGCCTTTTGTGGAGGAAGTAGAATGCCTGTCGGATCAGACGAAGAAAAGCCGTGGAGGAACGGAATTACTTGAGATTGTATTGCGTAGAGATGCAGTTGCGGGGAAGCCGATTTTTAGGATTGCCGGATTTACACATCCATATCTGATTGTCAGACTGGATGCCATCGAGAGTATGCTAAGAAGAGGTGTGCGTGGTATTAGGTTAAAAGAATTGAATGTAGTATAACGTATGAGGAGAAGGGACTATGTCTAAGATCAATGATATCCGGTTAGAGCAGGCGATAGAAATCCAAAAAATCGCCGAATGGGATTGCGGTGAACATCCGGAAATCTTACAGAAGCCTGTAGGGCAATATTCGGATGGAATCTTACAGGAGCATATAGAGCAATGTTTGGATGAAATGTTGGGGATGTATATTAGTGATGAGCGAAATTATGTAGTGGATTGCGCAGAGATAGAATGTACTGAGATGTGCGACAATGCTCATTGCATTAAATACGAGAATGGAAAAACAACTTTATATGATGTTATAAAGGGTGGTGATGAAAAAGCTGAGCGGAATTATATTCCATCCGGAAAGAGCCAGGGGCAAGAAGTTCTCTTGGGAAAAGAATTGGATATTGATAAAGTTCGGAGACTGTATGCGCTACATGCTAAAGAAGCAGATGATAATGGAATCCGTTACGCAACAGTCGTAGATACAACATGTTTAAGAAATGTTAAAGAGGGAACAGGGCGTCGTACGTCACCAATAGAAGGGGAGTTATCATGCGAGGCAAGTATTGTCAGTTGTGGTAACTGTGGAATTCTCAAGGAATCAGATATTGGTGAAATAGAGAAAAGGTTGGATGAGTCAAAAAAGTATGGGACCTGCTACAGTCTTATAAAGCCGGTAGCGGAGTGGGTAAATCCATTATGTGCTGAAAGTGTGTCAGGGAATTGTGACCAAAAGGTAAAAGATTTTATGTTTGGAACAAAACTAATCAAGATACCGTGTGACAGCCAAGATCATCATAGAGTGATGGAGTTTGATACTAATTATGGAACAAAGCAAGGATTGACAATGCTTTCAACATTACTTTGTATGCGGGGCGGAGTAATTACAATTAAGGTACATGGACAGATATATTTAGAGCTTAGTATAGAAGACAGGATACAAAAACTTATGGATTTGATAGATGGAAACCCAATAGAAGTAAACTCGAGTGATCCTTGGGGCGAAATGTGTGGACTTTTAACTGTAGAGATATTGGCAAGAGTGATATACCAAGAAGCCAGAGGTGATCTTAATGGGCAAAATCAAGTAATGTTCTCGATAATAAACAGACCATTTTCAGGTAAGAATTTTACATATGGAGAGAGCACAAGTCTATATAATATTCTCATAAAGGGTGGATATAAATCCATTACCAAGGATAATGGAAAAACTCTTAATGGACAACGACCTCCGAATGACAATTGCGATGATGAAAATGAAATAAAAGCATGGGAAAATGCAAAGAGGTTAGCAGCGATAACAGTAATTGCATTAGAAGAGTATGGCGGTGAGTATGAGGAGAAAGAACAAGGAAACGGCAGTATAGAAAAAGTTATTAAATCGGACGGTTTTGATGAAACATATAACCAGATTGTTGAATTTATACAACAGCAGGTTAATTATGAGGGAGAACCTATAAAGAACGAAATTGATACAAAGGATAGTTTTTATGGAGATGGCAAAAAAAATCATTTTTATTATATGTAGAAAGTACTTATTCAGAAATATTAATGATCTCAGCGAAGCCAGTGTTGTGGCAGAATATGAAGAGCTATAGGAAGCGTTGTAGACACTGATAGAGGAGTGAAAACGGTGATACATGT
The DNA here is from genome assembly GCA_022510625.1 of Lachnospiraceae bacterium. Classification (GTDB taxonomy): domain Bacteria; phylum Bacillota; class Clostridia; order Lachnospirales; family Lachnospiraceae; genus UBA3282. Next base: position 7,684 of record JAFLTD010000012.1, on the reverse strand, counting down.
GTATCTGGGAAGGGTTGGTGAATTATGAGAAAAAGGCTTATAAGTGTATGTATCGTTGTACTCCTAGCATGCGGTATCTATGGTTGTAACCAAACAGCCAATGACAGCCTCATTACAGAACCGGAAACCGTGGGGACAGAGTATATAGATGAAGAGGCAAACCCTATAGCAGATGTCTCAGAACAGGAAGAACAGACAGAAAAACATGATGTCGGCAATGCCGTATTTCAGAGTAACGAGGTACATAAGAACATCATCACCTATCAGGTTCCGTTAGAAGAGATCGCAGAGAGAATAGAGTATGAGTATGTCTATGAAAATATGACCGGGCATATAGCAGACCAGGATTATAAGCAGCTTTCTTTTCTTCCGTCAGGGGAGGATATCGCCATATCGGTCTATATCCTGGAAGGCAATAAAATCTTATTCCTGCCGGAAGAAAAGACCAATAAGGAAGCCATAGTGAATGGCGAACCGTGCAGGCTGCATTACTGTGAAGAGGCTGACGGATACGCGTTCTATCTTCTGGTGGACTGGCAGGTGTCGGAGATGGGGATTCCGGTCAACTCATTGGAAAATGACTATTATCACAGGATCAGGGAATGCATCGTGCGGGATGAAGACGCAGTATATGAAGAAGTAAACCCATACACTGATGTAGATTCACCGTTATACTTTTCATATGAATTTGAATTGGAGGACTTGGTCAAACTGGGGGATACAAAGGTGACTTTTGACCCGGAACAGATAATCGACCTGCCGGAAATACCGATGGCGGGTAATGAATATATGGATGCCGTGGCGGAATATGCAGCAAGTGTTCTGCGCGAGAACGGGATATATGGCAGTTTCCGGATCTATCCGGAGACTTACGGGCGTATACAAAATCAATATGTGGATGTACCTACCTGTGGCAAAATAAGTGCGGCAATTATCGGGGATGATTTTGAAGAGTACATGTTCTTAGAAATTATCGATGCCGGGAGAATAGACGGAGAACAAGTAGTGTCACCTTTTCAGTCGGTAATAGCAGATTCCCCAACTTATTTTGTTGGCCAATATTTTTTGCAGTATGTGCCGGAGGATTTAATTGAGGGGATCGTAGGATTGCAGCGGGGAGTGATTGAGCTTGAAGTCAGGGAAGATGACGCTTTGGAGGAAGAGATGGGCAGAATTCCTTACACTCCACCGGAATACAATCAAGACATCGATTTTCTCACTATGGCTCCGGAGGAAACAGCAGAACTGATTAATTATGTGCACAGTTATGGAGAGTGGTTCGGCATGAATGAACTGGGGAGCATGACGGGAGAGTTGCGGGGCTTACAGGATAAAACCATTATCATGTACAGGTGGAAGGAAGGCGGTAGCAAGGTTTACTTTGTTCCAAAATCCAAAGTGAACACCTATTTGAAATTCGGGGACGGTGAATACTATCCGGTGTGTGTGAACAGGGACGGGGAGATGGAGTTCTTTTATATTGAGCGGAGTGGTTACACAGGAGAGAGCGTACAGTTGAAGACAAGCTATTTTATACAGGATCATTATTTTTCGGATCTTGACATGCGTTATTCAGAAGATATGGTCTGTCTGGGAGAGGCGGAACTCACCCTACGGGAACTGTCGTCATTGGATGTCCCTGCAATAGAAGAGGATGAATATATAACTGCGTTGAAGGAATACATCGAGGATATGCTGTGGCAAAACGGGAAAAGCGGGGAGTACGAGATGCACATAGGGGAGTATGAGGCTCCTTACAATAACAGAGTATGTCTGTCGGCGGCAGTCACGGGAGAAGAAGACAGCTACTATTTCAGATATCTGATCATAAAATCCGGGAAAGGAAATTATCATTTCTGGCCCGCTGGGTTTGGATTGAATGGCAGTCTGGAAGAATGTGAGGCAGGTAGGCATTACATGAATGCCCTGTGCATTGAAAGAATAGAGCAGCTGGGGAGATGCAGTATTGTGATAGAGGTTGATTAAATATATGTTGAATACAGAAAAATGATGCCAAACAGCTTTACACTATAAATAAGGAATCTTCCGTGAATTGAAGAAACAAAGGAAGATTACGATTAGTGTGAAAGAAAGAGGGATATCCCATGAATAAAAAAACAACCTTAGACATAGCCATTATCATATCCTGCACTACAGGAATGATACTGTCATATGTCTATTTAGAAAATGATATAAAGAAAACAGTAAGCCTGACAGCGCTTGGAGTAATAGGATGTCTGTTTCTTATTCTGGCGGTCATAGACGGCACCGGGATAGGGCGGCCAAAGAGTTACGCGTCAGGAAGAAGCGGGATATCCGAGCTCCAGCTTCTCGGGGAAGATAATAACATAACAGACACTTGGGATATCTACAGGAAGACATCTATAGTTTTCGGCAAAGACGAAGGACAAAACCAGGTAGATGTCAATCTGAAGAATACGGATTATGCAGGCACGATAGACGGAGAGCATGCTGTCATGAATTACAGCGACGGCAGTTGGTACATAGAAGATCTGGACAGTGAAAATGGAACCAGAATACAGCGAAACGGGGAAGACAGGAGCTACAAGATATCTTCCAGAGAGCCCTGTAAAATAGAGAAGAACGATATCATTTATCTCGGGCTTGCACCGATTAGGATACGATAGAAAGGGACAGGGATATACAAATGAGCAATTTGATCAGATGCCAGAACGGACATATGTTTTCGAGCAGAAGATATGGAACGATATGCCCTTACTGCAACATTGAGACGGCAACCAAGGAGAGACAAGAAACCGGACAGACAGAGATTGAAGTAGAAGAAGCACTGTTTTTGCAGGAAGAGAATCCGGTTTGCGGGTGGATCGTCTGTGTGGCAGGGGCCAGAAAGGGTAAAGACTATAAGGTGATAGCCGGCAAGAACTTCGTGGGCAGGGCGGACGACATGAACATCCAGATTCTGGGGGACAATAAGATCTCCAGAAGAAACCATTGTGTCATTGTATATGACACGAAACAAGGTAAGACGGTTCTTCTACCCGGAGACAGCAATGGTATCGTGTATCTGAATGAAGAGGCTGTATATGTGCCGACAGAGTTGCATCAGTATGACGTGATTGAAATGGGAGAGAGTCAGTTCCTGTTCATTCCGTTCTGCGGTGACCATTTCAAATGGGAATAGACGGAGGATACGGTATGGCGATGGAAGAAGGAGTGCTCTTTACAATCTATCTGCTTATTCTGCTTCTTGTTGTATTGCGCCTTTTTACTCAAGAAAGAGGTAAGGTTATCAGGAGATATCGGGTTGGCAGGGCGATGACGATCGGAAACAGACAAGTGCAGGAGGATGATTATGGAATCTGCCAGAGTGCCGACGGATTCTTGGCAGTGCTGGCGGATGGAATGGGCAAGAATTATGGAGGCAAAGTGTCTTCAAGGATCGCCGTAGATGTCATGAAGGACATGTTTATGAATTACCATTCATCCGAGAATCCTGCATATTTTTTCCGTAAAGCCTTCCATAAGGTAAATACAGCGATATTGGACAAGCTGGGTGACGGAAGGGGAGGCGCCTGCGTGGGAGCGGCGCTGATTAAGGATAACTACCTGTACTATGCGGTGGCAGGCAATGTCAAGATTGCGGTGTTCCGCAAAGATAATCTTGTGCCGGTTTCATCAGGGCACACCATAGATGTATTGGTGGAAGATCGCTTTATGGAAGGGTCTATCACCAGAGATGATGCACTTAAAATGCTGGATAATACCCGACTCTATAATCACTTGGGACAGGACGGGTTTCAGGAGATTGAATTCTTTGATACACCTATCCGCTTAAAGGAAAGGGATGTCGTGGTGCTGATGAGCGACGGCATTTATGAAGGGATGGACTGGAAGACCATCGAGGAACTTCTGTCAGGTAGGAAGAAGTGTCAGCAGAAGGCTTATGAGATCATAGAAGTGATCAATGCGTCAAATCAGGAGGACAAAGATAACGCCAGTATTGTTTTGGTTGAGGGATTCTTATGAGAAAGTATAACAGCAGTTTCAAGGCAGCTTTTATTTCCGAGGAAGGCGGTAAACTTAAGAATAATGACTATTTCGGGTTTGTCGAACTGGATAAGTATGCCTGTTATGTAATTGCAGACGGGATAACGGATATGAGGGATTCCCAGAGCGCCAAGGAAGCGATTGTGGCTGTCATCACCGCTTTTCAGAATGCTCCGGGTATCAGCAGACGTAAGGTAAAAGGGTACTTACGTTATGCGAATAAGGAATTACTCAAGAGCAAAAGTTATGACAAGCTAAAGGCATCCTTGACTGTAGTAGTTACAAATTATGAGAAGTTCCGTTATGGGTATGCGGGAAATACGAGACTTAGGTTGTATAGGGATGGGAGCAGGACTCTGGCCACATTCGATATGTCGCTGAGCCAGAATATGGTTAAAGCGGAGCAATTGCCGGAGGATAAACTTTCTAGGCACGAAGAGAGGAACAACTTATACTCCTATATTGGCAAAGCGCATTTTCAACCTTTTGTCTCCAGAAAAATCAAATTGGTCAATGGGGACATTATCACCTTGTATACGAAAGGTATATGGGAGAATGTTGATGAAGGGGAACTGGACGATGTATTTGCGGAGACAGGCAATGAACCGATAGAAGAATGCAACAAGGTGGAAGACCTGTTGTTATCCAGACAACCCAAGGATTTGGACAATTATACATTTGCAGCAATTTACGTTGACAAGATATTTGTCGATCCCAACCGTAAGAAAAGAATCAAAATGATAATAACTATAACGCTGGTCATCTTGGTTCTGGCCCTCATCATCGGCGTGGTGATTTACCTTTGGAGAAGGGACAGAGCGCAAAAACGGGAGGGTATGGCACAGTATTTTACCAATACGGAGACTTACATAGAAGACAAAAATTTCATCAGGGCTAAGGAAGAATGTGAGAAAGCACTGGAGTTGGCAGGTAAACTTCGTGACAAGGAGGCTGAAGAGAGGTACAATGCCTATCTTGTCTGTCTGGAAGCTATTATCCGCGCAGATGACTCGTACGCGGGAAGTGATTATGCCGAAGCAGAAGACGCATATCTAGCAGCAAAGACCAGAGCAAGGTATGCGGATAACATTGCGTTGGAATATATTGAGGGTAAACTTTTACAGATTGATCAGTATGAACAGGTCTTTGACAATATCGCATTAGGGGACAGGTTATTGGAACTGGGCAGTTACGAGATGGCGGAAAAGAAGTATATTGAAGCCCAGAAAGGGGCGGCATCCATCTATTTTTTGGAAGGAAAGCAACAGGCACTGGATGCCCTTGAGAAGCTGTATGAGGAGTGGAGTGCCGCAAAAGATGAACTGGAACAGCAAAGTGCGGAACAGGCGGCAGACGAAGTGGCAGCGGCGGAACTGGTCAGTCAGGGTGACAACGCATACAGCGAAGGTGATTATGATGGGGCCATGGTATTTTATCTGATTGCACTGGAAAAATACACGAAGATGGAAGATACGGCCCGAATTGCTTTCTTAAATAAGAAGATAATTGCGTTGAATGAGAAAAAGAGCGAAGTGGAAGACAGAATGGCTGAAGCCAAGGAATTCGAAGAATTGGCACGCATGTATGAGGAAGAGAAGGATTACGAACAGGCCAAGATACAGTATCAGTATGCCAAGGAGATTTATGAGGAACTGGATAAGAGTAACAAGGCAGATGAGATTCAGGGCAAGATAGACATTGTAGACACGAAAAAAGAGCAGAGCGGAGAAAATACGGAGAACATCAATAAGACTGTAAGTGGGAATAATTAAATGACAGATGAAAAGCGGTTCGATTATGAAGAATACATACAGAGACAACTGAAAGAGATAGACGATCTGGATGAGCGGAGATTCGCCAAAGAACTGCTGATCGAGAGTCTCGGAAGGGTATTTGCGTGGACGGAAGAAAAATATAAGGCGTTGGAAGAGCGTGTGCAGAATGAGTTGGATCTGCCGTGGGAGTATTTTAATGTCTTTACGACGGTTATAGACAGAAAAGATTATGATCCCATTAACAGTTTCTGGTTTCCGGCATATGAAGAAGATGTCAAAAAAGGTGCGGAGAGGCCATGCGAAACAATTTATCTGGAGGCGGATGAAGCAGCCTGTAGGGAATTTCTAGAGGTGGGGACACTGACGGGAATCGACGAAGAGACAGGGCGAACCATTTGTTTCAGGATAGAACAGTCGGGCAAGTATCAGGAATGTATCAAGAAACTGCATGCGCTATTTGCAAGTAATCATGTACCGTGGCAGATAGTGCATATGGGGCATGTGGAGCGGTTCTTTGACCTGATTCCTGTGGATGACAGTGAAGAAGCGGTGAATATTGACTGTGTGTTACAAGGCGGGAAATGGGATACTTTTATTAAGAGAGGGATGATATTGCTCTGGAATGTCCAAGAGATATCTGTTCATTCAAGAGAGTACCGGATTCCCTGTATTGATGAAGTGTTTTACGAACATATCTTTTATCTCCCTGAGGAACAGGGTGAAACAGACGGATACTTGGCGGAGATTGAGGCAGATATATTGTCCGTAAGGTATGAGGAGAACAAAATCATACTGAAGACCAAAACAGAGATCTTGGAGGATGTATTGCTCTACAAACTGCATCAGGGAGAGCCGGAACAATCCCCGGGGTATCAATCGCCCATTCTGTTCAATCGCAAAAATGATGGACTGGCAGCAAGATATTTGCAGCAGACGGGAAACTTTATCCAGACTCCGATGGAACTTAATCGTAAAATTGAGGAGATGACGGGCGGCTATGAGATCAAGCTGCTTGGATACGAAATCACAGACAGCGCAGAGGAGAATTTTCTCAGCGGAGATATGAACAGTTTCAACAGTATCCGAATGTTTAGCAATGATAACAGGAAAATTCTGCTCTTGCGGATCAGGAGAGATGCACAATACCGGAATGATTATCTGTATGAATCGCAGATAAGATATATCCTCTCTCAGTTACAGATGGAATTCCTGGAATATCGGTGTATGGGAGTATTGGAATGAACTACGCATGGGAAGCAGTATTACAAGCAGAGAAAAACAATAAACAACGTGAAGAATTGCAGTTCGTGGAAGCATTTAATCCCAGCCCATACCTAGAAGTGTCCGTCATGGACATTAATCAGGAAAGCCCGGAAGAAAACAGGGTGGAAATCAACCCGCTCTACCGGCTGGGCGACGTATTTGGGAAGCTGTTTGATCCAAATATAGAGGGAATGATACAATTTAAAGAAGTGTTTTTTGATATTTGTATGCATTATGTTGTACAACTTGATCTGCGAGAAGGGTTGTCCAAAGAGGACTATTATTATCGTTTGGTTTCCAATGATATTTACCACGGGAAATATGGTGAACCGGCAAAATATCGTTTTGACTTATTTGATAAGCAGGAGCAGAAAAGCATTGTGCAATGTTATATACAGTTGTTAAAGTCGGGTAATTATTTGGAAGAATTTCGGGGAGTACTGCTGAGACTGTATGACAATGCTTTTATTTATGAAAATAATGAGACGGCTTATGAACTGCTGGTCTATCTGGGTGTGGACGAGACGGAGAAAGAGAAGGAACGCACGGCATTTATACAGGAAATGTTCCTGCCAATGCAGGAAACCGTGCACTGGTTTTACGGACATCATTTCGGG
>JAFLTD010000119.1:2615-7998 GCA_022510625.1 Lachnospiraceae bacterium | reverse complement strand
GGTTGCCCACAACAGATTTTGAGTCTGCCTCGTCTGCCATTCCGACACGCCGGCAATTCCAACAACCGAGTTATATATTACCATAACCACACGCTGTTGGCAAGATATTTATTTTACTATGATTTTCTGAAAAACATCAAAACAGTCAAAGGTTGCAAAGTAGTCTTCCGGCGTTTCAGCGCGCCTGATCAGCTGTACACTGCCGTCCTCTTTCAAAAGCAGCTCCGCCGATTTAAGTTTTCCGTTATAATTGTATCCCATTGCAAAACCATGGGCTCCGGTATCGTGAATCACCAGGTAATCCCCCATCTCAACTTGAGGCAGCATTCTGTCAATGGCAAATTTATCGTTGTTCTCACAGAGTGAACCCGTCACGTCATACTTGTGGTCACAAGCAGCTTCCTCTTTGCCGAGAACCGTAATGTGATGATATGCACCGTACATTGCGGGACGCATGAGATTGACCGCACAGGCATCCACACCGATATATTCTTTATGTGTATGTTTCTCATGGATGGCCTGTGTAACCAGCGCACCGTAAGGTCCCATCATGAAACGCCCCATCTCCGTATAGATCGCCACATTATCCAGTCCCGCAGGAACAAGTACCTCCTCATAGGCCTGCTGCACACCCTCGCCGATCACACGGATATCATTACCGGTCTGGTCCGGCATATATGGGATGCCGACTCCGCCCGACAGGTTGATGAACTCCAGCTCCACACCGACTTTCTCTTTAATCTGTACCGCCATTTCGAAAAGCTGCTTCGCCAATTTCGGGTAGTATTCATTGGTCACCGTATTGCTTGCCAGAAATGCGTGCAGACCGAAATGCTTAACACCCTTTTCTTTCAATATCCCGTATCCTTCGAACAACTGCTCCGTTGTAAAACCGTACTTCGCGTCACCGGGGTTATCCATAATGCCGTTACTCATCTGGAACACACCGCCCGGATTATACCGGCAGCTCATCGTTTCCGGAAGTTTGCCGAGAATGCCCTCCACAAAATCAATGTGCGTAATGTCATCCAGATTGATGATTCCCCCCACTTTCGCGCAGTACGCATAATCTTCCGCAGGTGTGTCATTGGAGGAAAACATAATATCATGTCCGTTTATTCCCAGTGCATTGCTTAACATCAACTCCGTCAAGGAAGAACAATCGCAGCCAATTCCGTACTCATGCAAAATCTGAATCAAAAAAGGGTTGGGACACGCCTTCACCGCAAAGTACTCCTTAAATCCTTTGTTCCAAGCAAAGGCTTCTCTCACTGCCTTGGCATTTTCCCGAATTCCCTTTTCGTCGTAAATATGAAAAGGTGTCGGATATGATTTTACGATCTCCTCTACCTTTTCTTTCGTCACAAACGGTAATTTTTTCATCTTTAGAACACTACTCCTCCTATATATTCTCAATCTGCCAGTCAATCGGCTCTACGCCGTTTTCTTTTAAGAAATCATTGCACTGACTGAAATGCTTACACCCGAAAAAACCACGGTACGCCGACAGAGGACTCGGATGCGGTGCCTTTAAGATCAGATGCTTCGGATTTGTCAGCATCGGAATCTTACTCTGCGCCGGACGTCCCCAGAGCAGATATACAACAGGCCGATCCTGCTCGTTCACCGCCCGGATCACGGCATCCGTGAACTGTTCCCAGCCTTTACCCTGATGGGAATTTGCCTGATGTGCCCGAACCGTCAGGACAGTATTCAACAAGAGCACCCCCTGGTCCGCCCATTTTTTCAGGTAGCCATTATTCGGAATATAACATCCGAGGTCATTTTGCAGCTCCTGATAGATATTCTGCAGGGAAGGCGGAATATCTTGCTGGTCCTGCGGCACCGAGAAGCACATCCCATGCGCCTGATGTTCATTATGATAGGGATCCTGACCCAATAAAAGCACCTTTACTTCATGTAAAGGCGTGAAATGAAATGCGCTGAATATTTCCTCCGATGGCGGATAAATCACTCTCTTACTGTACTCATCTTTCACAAAAGTATACAGTTCCCTGTAATATGCTTTGTGAAATTCTTCATCAAGTGCAGCTGCCCAGTCGTTGCTCAGCATTGCCATAATATATATCTCCCGTGTTATCTCTTTCGAAACATTAGTGCTGCGCCTGTTATATCCTGACAGAGACCCCTCTTTCACTTAGGTACCGCTTCAAATCCCGAATCTCCATCTCTTTAAAATGAAAGAGCGATGCCGCCAGCGCCGCATCCGCCTTTCCGACCGTAAACGCCTCATAGAAATGCTCCATAGTGCCGGCACCTCCGGAAGCGATCACCGGAATCGACACGTTCTCGGATACCGCTTCGGTAAGTTCCAAATCATATCCTTCCTTCGTACCATCGCCGTCCATACTGGTTAAAAGGATTTCTCCGGCACCCAATCTGTCGGCCTGCATTGCCCATTCAACGGCGTCAATTCCCATATCGATGCGTCCGCCGTTCTTATAGATATTCCATCCGCTGCCGTCGGGACGACGCTTCGCGTCAATGGCGACTACCACACATTGACTGCCGAATTTATCCGCCGCATCGGAAATCAGCTGAGGATTCATAATCGCTGCGGAATTGACGGACACCTTGTCCGCGCCTTCCCGCAGAATTGCCCTGAAATCCTCCACAGTGCGGATACCTCCGCCCACTGTGAACGGAATAAAGACTTTCTCCGCAACCTTGCGAACCATCTCCACAGCAGTCGCCCTTGCATCCGAAGATGCTGTGATGTCCAGAAAAACCAATTCATCTGCACCGGACCTGTCATAAGCTGCCCCGACTTCCGCCGGATCACCCGCATCTTTAAAATTTACAAAATTTACACCCTTCACTACCCGACCGTTCTTCACGTCCAAGCAAGGGATAATTCTTTTCGTATGCATCCGTTTCCCTATGCTCCCATAACTCATCTAGGCCGAAACACTGAGAAAATTCTTGAGAATCTTTATACCCACGTCAGAACTTTTCTCCGGATGAAACTGACAGGCAAACACGTTTCCCTTTTCCACCGAAGCATGTATCGGCGCCGCATATTCTGTCTCCGCCGTGACGATCTCCTGCTCGGCAGCCCGCAGATAATAAGAATGTACAAAATATACATATGATTGTTCCGGAATTCCCGCAAAAAGCCGCCCCTTGTTAGGATACCTGAGCGAGTTCCAGCCGATATGCGGAATTTTTAATCCCTGATCCTCCGGCAGCTTTATGATCTTCCCGGGCAAAATCCCCAGACCTTCCACTCCAACGCACTCCTCGCTGCTTTCAAACAACAGTTGCAATCCGAGGCATATCCCCAGAAAAGGTGTACCTGCATCCACAACTTCTTTGATTACTTCGACTAAGTGATACCTGTGAAGTTTCTCCATTGCATCACCGAAAGCGCCTACTCCCGGAAGGATAACATGATCGGCCGACAAAATTGCTTCTTTGTCTCTTGTCACCGCGACCTGCTCTCCCAAAGCTGTCAATGCTTTCTCGACACTCTTGATATTGCCGGCATCATAATCAATCACTGCCACCATATTTATGTTCTACTCCGTTTCCATACCTTCCAGCCTGTCGATAATTTCCTCTTCCTCCGGAAGCACATCCTGCTTCTGTGCAGGTCCGGTTTCCTCCTCCTCACCAAAAGCCTCTCCGGAAATTACCGCTTGCAGACGCTGTGAATAAGTAACGTCATCACCCGACGATATAATATCCAGAGCATCCGACTCCGACAAACCAAAATCGACTGACAGCGCGATAAGTATCTGCTCATAAATATCCGCCGTTTCACTGCCAACATTGTACATTGCAGCATCGCTTCTCAGATTCTGATAACGGCTGACACCCTCAATCAGCGCATCTAACGCCTCAAGCTGCATATCCATCTTCTTATAGTTCTCATAAGAATCCAGTTTTCTCTGCATCTTAAGAATAATACCGCTCTTTTCAAGCAATACTTCGTCTTCTTCACTCAATTTCTTGCCATAAAGCAGTTCATACACCTGATCATATTGATTGTGATCAAACGCCAAACGTGCTTCCCGCTTATCCACCTGTTGAGGCAGCAGCAGTGTCAACACAATAATACAAGCGGCTATCGTCGCACAGAACAGGAATACTGATGTAACTTTCTTCTTGGAGAGTTTTTTCTCGGGTAAACCAAGCTCTTCCTCAATATTCTTTTCTTTCTTTTTCTTCTCTTTCTTAGGCTTCTTGGGCTTAACCTCAGCGCCTTCTTCGCCCTCTCCGCCTTCTGCCTCCTTCTTTTTACCTTTTTTACTCTTCTTCTCTTTCTTTTCCTTCTTATCTTTCTTCTTGGCGTTCTTCTTGTCTTCAGCGTTCAATTCCGCCAGAAGTTCCTTATTCTCGTCGGACAGGTTAGCTATGGCTGCGCCGTCATCACCCGATACACCGCCGGATTTATTACCCTCTTCCGCTTCATCTTCGTCTTCTTCCAGCAAAAAGTCCAGAAACCTTGCAACAAATCCTTTCTTCTTAGGTGTACCATCACCTTCGGCTGAATCACCCAGAAGATCATTAAGTTCATCCACACCTTCTCCGGCACCTTCCGCATCTTGTGAACCATTCTTGGCTTTTGCCTTTTTGGCCTGTTTCTCCCTCTTCTTTCTCTCTTTTTCTTCCTTTTTCTTTTCCTTCTTGGATTCAGATTGCTCTCTCTCCGCCAACTCTTCGGGTGAGATTTCACGGATATTTTCGAAATTTTCTTCTCCGTTTTCCTCACCGGAGAAGAAATCAAAGGAATCATCACCTGACTCTTCATCCGAAGCGCTGTCCAGCATAGCCAGCATATCATCATCTACCGACACACCCTGATCTGCTTTTTCCAGCAAGTCGTTGATTTCCGACAAATCATCATCACCGCCCATGCTGGCAAGCAATGCTGATAAGTCCGAATCTTCTTCCGTCTCCTCCAACGCTAAATCGTCCGATCCCGCAGATTCACTGTCGGCATCACTCAATGCCATAATATCATCTTCATCCTCTCCCTGACCAACTTCCTCCAGACCTAACCCACCTAATCCAAGTTCATCCAGACTAAGTTCATCCTGATTCAAGTCAACCGATGAAGAATCATCATCTGCAGGCTCCTCCAAAGCAAAATCATCCGACATAGGTTCTTCCGCAACCATATCATCTTGCGCAGATTCTTCTATAGCCATATCGGATTCCGCAAATTCCTCTATAGCCATATCGCCCTCCGCAGATTCCTCTATAATTATGTCGTCCGACGTCGGCTCTTCTTCAGATACCGATTCATCAGGCAGTACATCTTCTAAGGCCAACTCGTCAGGCATTGTTCCTTCGTCCAATACCAATTCGTCAGGCAGCGTTCCTTCGTCCAATACCAATTCGTCAGACATCATGCCCT
>JAFLTD010000119.1:0-2515 GCA_022510625.1 Lachnospiraceae bacterium | reverse complement strand
TCAGGCAGCGTTCCTTCGTCCAATACCAATTCGTCAGACATCATGCCCTCATCCAGCACCATTTCATCAGGCAACAGCTCTTCTCCCGATATCGGTTCACCCGGCATTGATTCTCCGCTCATTCCCAACATATCGGATAACAAATCATCCTCTATCTGCATCGGTTCCTCTGCCGGAGGTTCTTCCATCGAAGATTCTTCCGCCAAAGGTTCTTCCATCGGAGGTTCCTCTGTCAGAGATTCTTCCGCTGTCACTGCGCCCATAGAGGCGAACATAGCTTCAATTTCCTCCATACTCATAGCTTTATTGACTTCTTCAGACGGGGCTGCCGCTATCGCTTCCTCCTGCACATTGTCTGCAGGAGCTTGTACCGGCGATGATAATGTCTCTGCATTGCTGTTACCGTTGCCTTCCGTCAAAGATTTTAAAAGATTATCCAGATATTCTTCATTTGAGCTCATAATATCTCCCTAAAAAACATTATATATTTCATTTTAGCATATACTTTTCTGTTGCACAAATTGCTTTTGATTATGCATGTTTTCTTACACCACAGTCATTTCAAAATATTCCATGAAATCAACGGGATCATCTTTTATCGCGCATCCCCTGTCACTGATTTCCTCCCCGATCTGACAGAGTATCGGATGGATGCGATATAGAAATGCCTTTTGGTTATAGAACACGATTTTTTCAAACGGGAAACGAACCACCGTCGGATATTCCATCCCGACACCTAACTCTAAGACACACAACCTCTTATTGACCGTTCCCTGAAGCCATTTCGTATATTCGTTCCATCGTTCCAAATAGCCTTCCTCAGCGTACCGCGTTACGCCAAGCTGGTTAAACCTGACCTTACTGCCGCATCGCTTACATACGGGTTCCCGCAGGTCATCAATCGACAACTCTTTTCTATAATATTGTAACACGGCATCATAGTTATCCTGCGAAACATCATACAACTCAGGCCCGCAATGATTGTCGCACTGCATCTTTCGAAATCCACCACAAGGAGTCACAATCCTGTCTTCCGCCAAGCCTGACCCATATATGTAGTCATCCATACAAAGAGAAATGATAAAGTAATTTTTCCCCGCGAGTATATCTCTCAGATTCTTATATGCACGCTTCCATTTATCATCCCGTGACTGCAGCAATATCATTCTCTGTAAAAACGGAACGATCCATAGTTTCTCTTCGCTGTCGCCAATCTCGTCCTCTATCTCACGGTAACGCTCATCCTCTGTCAGTGCATTCCAATCATACTGAAAAGCCTCGCCCAGCCCTACAAGAACCATCTCCGCGCCCTGAACCCGCTCATATAATTCCCGCGATCTACTGTCACTCATTGTGCTTCTCCATATCCTGCCTGCATCACCCGGTGTACCGCCATGCAAAATGAAGGCCGGGAAACCCCGGCCTATATTGTTTTGGTAATATACTTACTTCTGTGCTAAAACAAGATCATCTACCGTGCGTACCAAATTACCAATTTCAGGTTTAGAAAGCTGTGCATTCGCGCCGAGAGCCTCTCCTTTTCTTCTCATCTCATCATTGACAAGAGATGAGAAAATAACAATCGGTATATCCTTGGTTGCGTCATCGGATTTCACAAGCTTCGTTAATCTGTGACCGTCCATAATCGGCATCTCAATATCGGTAATAATACACTGAACATGATCCCTCAAAGTGCCCTCTTTCTTACATTCCTGAATAACATCATACGCCTGTTGTCCGTTCTCAGTATGGATCAGATTAGCATATCCGGCCTTATGCAAGGAATCCACAATCAACTTGTTCAACAACGGAGAATCTTCCGCAATCAGAATCGGCACATCAATTCTATGTCTCTCGCCCAACTGATCAATATCCGTCAACTTCAATCCCGTCTCCGGATTGATATCCGTTACAATCTTCTCAAAATCAAGAATAATGATCAGTCGATCCTCAAACTTGATGATACCCGTTGAGACACCGTCCTCTGTAGTAGATACGGTAGTTCCGGGTTTGATAATATCCCGCCATGATACGCGATGGATACCTACTACCGAATCCACATGGAATGCAATGTCCAATTTATTAAAATTAGTGATAATAAACAGACCGGTCGCCTCCGTGGTGCCACGCTGTAAACAATTCTTAAGATCAATCGCTGTAATCATCGTATCGCGCGGCATAAATATTCCTTCAATACTTGGATGCGCATTCGGAACAGGTGTGATCGTCTGGTATGGAATAATCTCTTTAATCTTAGCGACATTAATACCATACGCGTTGCCGTCCAGCCTAAATTCGAGTACCTCCAACTCGTTGGTTCCATTCTCAAGCAGAATCTTTGTATCCATGTAATCCACCTCACGTTATATATTTAGAAAGCTCTTCTTAGATTAATCTGATTGCATATACATTTTGCCATATTTAACAGAAAAAATCTACCACAATCTAAAATTTAATTCATTATATCATAAAAAAAATAAAAAAAAAACACTATTTGCAATTTTTTGCAAATAGT
>JAFLTD010000118.1 GCA_022510625.1 Lachnospiraceae bacterium | reverse complement strand
ACAAGTCTGTCGTGCTTGGTCTGATTTTCTTGAAGTACATCTCTGACCGCTTCGAAGCAGATTACAACGAGCTAGTGGCCAAGGGTGATGGGTTTGAGGAAGACATTGATGAGTACCAAGCAGACTGTGACAGTTAATGGGGTGAAATTCAGTTTGATTTTGAATGTGGTGTAGCGAAAATCATCCGGCTGCTGAGTGGAATACGATGGTGAATAATATATTTGTGAGACTGGCAATTGAATGTATCCAAAAGTGTGTCGATGGTAAGGCCGCACCATTCAAAATGGACTTCTTTGTATTAATCAGATGACTTCTTTACTGACGAGTATTCTAAAATTAGAAATCTCTAATTATTTTTGTAATTTATGGTCGAAATCTTGCTGTTTTTCTATTTTATAAAAATATATTATTCCAATAACAGAAATTAAGTTTTTCTCCTGCAAGTATTGACACATTCGGCAAATTTTGATAAAATATACATGTAAAATTTTTGAATGTTGAGGAGGCACAATCCATGAAAAAAACCTTTACGCCGGAGATTGGCATGTTCTCTCCTTTTGAGGAACCGTTTGCAGCTCAAAAGAAGGCAGAGGCCACTGCTTGTGTGGTCGACCCAAGAGTGTTTGAGTATATGCTCTCCGAGAACACGAAGGTCGTTGCCAAGTGTACCCCCTGCCAGTGCTGTGCGTGCCGATAAGTCGTGATGTTCAAAAGTTCATCACCTTTGAATGTACAGTTCGAGATTACCTATCAATGCAATAACCGATGCATCTTTTGCTACAATGGTTGTGATAGCCGAAGTATCTGCCCAGTAAGTACAGAAGGGGCAAAGCGAATTCTTCACAACCTTGTAGCAAATGGCGTCCTTGGGGTAAATTTCAACGGTGGCGAGCCGCTGACCAGAGATGATTTTTTCGAACTTGCCACTTATGCTAAGGATTTAGGGCTAGATATTCATCTCAACACCAATGCCACATTGGTGTGCGACGAAATTGTGGCAAAGAAAATTGCCACGCTGTTCCCTGCTGTCTGTGCTAGTGTCCTGTCGTTTGATCCGTCGCTCCACGACCGCCTCTGTAACCGGAAAGGTGCACTTCGGGAGACAATTGCGGGAATCCAAAGGCTCCAAGCCGAGGGTGTTTATGTGGCAGTCAATATGATGCTCTGCAAAGAGAATGCTATCGATTTGCCGGACACGTTGGAGTTGTTGCGGACGCTGGGTGTGCAGACAGTTCTTGTCACCCGATTTGTCTCCTGCGGTGGTAGTGACCGAACGCTTCACATGGAGGATGATCTGTTTTTTGAGAAGTTAAGGTTACTCTCCGACTTTCAAAAGACACATGTCTGCTTTGCTAGGATATCTCTGCCCCAACCCATCCCTCTTTGCCAGGTACCCGCTGATTTGGTAGAGGATGTGCACCGCTGGAATATCCCGTGTAATGTTGGCTTGTGTACAGCTTCTGTTTCCTGTACAGGCGAGTTGACACCGTGCAATCTGGTCAAGGAACCCGTTTTGGGAAATCTTTTGACAGATGATCTCTCCACGCTTTGGGCTTCCTTCGACGGCAAAGCTTTCTGCGAAGAACAGCATCTTCTTCCAACGTGTCTTTCATGTCGGGACATTGCGAGTTGTGGCGGTGGTTGCAAGGGTTATAACGACGGCATGAAACTGCGCAATAGAAAGAATAGGGAGAAATCTGAATGACGAATTATAAATACCTATACGATATTGCACCGTTGCTCATGCAGGTCGAATTGACGGAAGCATGCAATTTACGTTGCAAATTTTGCTATAATTCTCAAAAGCCCCGCTATAACGAACGGGTCTTTGAAATTCTGGACAAGCTGGCAGAGCAGGGCGTCATGCAGGTCAATCTAACAGGCGGCGAACCCCTGGCGCATCCTCAGTTTTTTGACATTTTGAAATACGCTTGTGACCGGTTCCCGAATGTGGTCATTCTCACCAATGGTTCTCTTATGGATCAAAAAGCGTTGGAAAGAATCCATAAAACCAATGTGACCAGCGTGAATATTTCAATTCACGGAGATCCGGAGACCCATGATTTCCTAACGCAGACGCCTGGCAGTTACAATGCATCCATCACCGCACTCAAGTATTTTATAAAAGAGAAAAAAATCCTCGTTGCCAGTAATTTTGTCCTTAATGCGGGAAACCTTCACATATTGAAAGACACCATAGAGTATTTCCATAGTATTGGTTTGCAGTACATGACTATCACGCGATTTATCCCTGTAGGCATCGGAGATGGCGCACGTGATCTGGTGCTGACCCCAGCACAATTGGTTGAAGCGTTTCAAATCGCCTACGATTATAATAATTCCGGAAAGAGGCCTCACATCGAGTTTGCGGAGGCAACACCATTCTGTACCCTTCCAGAACACCTCAGAAGTATTGCCAACTGCTGCTCCTACGGATATGACCGTTTTTATGTGGATGTTACAGGGAAGGTGCTGGTCTGTGGTCTTTCTAGGATTGAGCTCGGCGGAAATGTCCTAAACAACACGCTGTCGGAGATCAAACGTAGCTCGGATGTCTATCGTATGTTTATCGAAAATCAGCATATTCCGGATACTTGCACTGCTTGCGATACATTTTCACTGTGTCATGGCGGATGCCGTGCGGCGGCACTTTCGACCGGTAGCTGGGAAAAGGCCAAAGACCCCAATATGACCCGTTAAGGAGTAATTATGGACGTGAAACTAACAAGTATCCCTGTCTGTGCAGACGGCATCAAGACAAGGAATGAAGCTTTTGGTATGCTTCTAATCTCAAAGCGGACGCCGATACTGACGCTGAACGATGACTCCACCGCAATCTGGCAAAAGTTTGACGGAACAAGGGATGTCTCTACCATCGTTGCCGAACTGAAAAATGAGTATGATTGTCCGGAAAACGAATTGGAGGACACTGTTATTTCTTTCCTGGACAGTTGCTATAAGCTAGGGCTGATTGAGTTCCAGTAACGGAGATCGCGGTCAAGCGGCAGTTGCCTTCGCTTCTGCCGCTTGCGTTTATCTCACGGAAAAATTCCGGGGCAGGAGAGTGGAATGCCAATGTATTCAGAGGACATAGCACTGGACAACACATTGCAATCGATAGCCGTGTCCTTCGATCGGACGATTCAGTCCGGGAGAGAGGGCATCAATCCGTACCGCACACTACCGGAAACCATCACCAATCATCCCATCTATCCGCAGTATCTCAAAAATCAGAATGCACGGGATCAGGACAGCGGGCGCAAGGAATTGTTGAATTTCTCGCACCACAGAGAGGGATGAAATTTGTAGATTTGGGTTGCTGTTTGAACTTAATCGACAACGGATATGCGCTTTGGCCATCAGATTATTATGGTGTCGATATAAGCAGTGAGGTTGTGCAGGAATTGTATGCCTTTTTAAAAAGAAATAAACTTGAAGTCAGCGGGTTATACCACTGCGGTATTCATCAAGTGCCTGTACCTGAAAACTTTTTTGATATTGGTGCGTGTATTGGTTCCTTGGAATATTTTCGTAGTACATACATTGTTAGGTCTTTAAAAGAGTTTCACAGAATCTTGAAGCCTGACGCAAGATTTGTTCTGGACATTCCAAATTCATACAGTAAAGAATACAGATTGTCCCAAAAAATCGAAAGTTACCTTGGCAGGGGTGATGAATTCGATTTGGCGGCACCGGAATTTGAGCGGTTGCTACAGGACCGTTTTACCATCGTCAGAAGGGATGCGCTGGGGATGCTTCAATATTTTCTTATTTGCTGTAAGTAGAGGAGTACATATGGTAAGTATCATTATTCCACCGGTATCCGATTGCTTCATGCCAACCCTCGGTGCGGCACAGCTTGCGGCCTATCTGAAGCGGCAGGAAATCGCCGCAAAGTTGTACGACTTGAGCGCCGAACTGCAAACGGTTCTCTTGCAGCAGGGAGAAACCTTGCCGAAAGTCTGCGGGGGACTTGAAGATAGTGATACCTCTGCCGTCCACCGGTATGCCACAGTCACAAATGCACTTTTTGGCGATGACTCAACCCCGTTCCAGATTTCTTACGACAGCTTTACCAGCCGCTGGGACTGGAAGGTGCCGAATGATTTGACGGACCTTCTCTCTACTCACGCTGAGCTTCTTCCATATATCGAGCAGCTTCCTTCCCTTTCGGAGTTGGAAACCTCTACGTATGCGGCCTTTTCCGTTTCCTTTGAATCCCAAATCATCCCTGCACTGCTTATTGCAGCACGGCTCCGGCGGCAGAGAAAGATCCCTGTAATCTTTGGTGGCAGTTTCTTTTATAACTATGCAGAAGTATTCTTGAAGCTGATGTCTGCCCTTGACCTTGTAGACTGTCTAATCATAGGCCCCGGCGAGAGAATCCTGGAGGCAATCGGTAAAAGTGGTATCCGGGAGACTGCCTGTTCCGACCAATTTGCGGCTAGTACTGTTTTCGGAAAAACGTTACTCCGGCAAAAGTCCGGCGAGCGCTGTCCAGAGGTATATCTGCCAGATTTCACAGATCTAGACTTCTCCCGATATTTTTCGCCCGTTAAGGCGTTCCCGTACATGATACGGAATATCTGCTATTACGGTGGATGCCGGTTTTGCAACGGCGACCGGGACTGCGGTGCAGTCCAGAGCAAGGACATTCGGCAGGCGTTTCTCAGCATGTCGAAAATTGCCAAGGCCGACAATATCCATAACGTCTATATTGTGGACGCAGGATTGTCTCCGCACGACCTCCAGACGATCTCCGCCATGGAGACACCGGTTCCCTTTTCCTGGATTGCTAACGCACGATTTGAAAGGGAGCTAGACCGAGAGGAGCTAATCCAAGGGCTCTGCCATAAAGGTTGCTGTATGTTACGCTTTGGCTTGGAATCTGGTTCCCAACGGATTCTTGACCTGATGAACAAAGGGACAGAGGTGTCTGTTGCAGCATCAATCCTCCAAAAGCTCCATGATGTCGGTATCCTAACCCATGTCTATCTGATGTTCGGCTATCTGGGAGAAACAAATGAAGACCGAGCGGAGACATTACGGTTTCTTGAGCAAAACCGATGTAGTATTTCTTCCTACTCCGTGTCAATCTTTCAACCCATTCCTGGAACCCCGGTGTATGAAGAAATTCGATCCGGACTCCGTTTGCCGACTTCCTGCAGTGCAGACGAGGAATATCAACGTATATTGGCAGAAATTTATCCGTCTGAAAGCACATATCAGGATATCCTTCAAGCAGTGGAGAAGGTGAAGTCGGTCTTGGCTGGTTATGCGCACACGAATGCGGAATTTTATTCGGCAAACATTTTTTCAGCGGAGCAGTGCCGTACAGAAATGGACGATGTTCTGAGCATTCAATTTGTACCATTGTAAACAATGCTATGAAAGGGATGATTTTTGTGGGTTCTGTTACTGGAATCAGAATGATCGGATGCAGAGAAAATAATCTCAAGAATGTGGATGTATGTATTCCCTATTCCAAGATTGTTAGTTTTATCGGTGTCTCCGGGTCGGGAAAATCCACACTGGTTTTTGATACGTTGTTTGCGGAAGGAAAGCGCCGATATATTGAGTCCCTAGGCGTAAACGAAAGTTTTTTCATGAGCAAGCAAGCCCGGCCGGATGCCGATTACTTCCTGGGATTACCACCGGCCATCGCTCTAGCGCAGCGGCACAATGCAAATGCGGGCAGAAGCACGGCGGGTACGATTTCTCAGGCGGCTTATTATATTCAGGTACTTTTTGCACGTTGCGGAAAGAATCCCAATAATATCCGCCTGTCTCCATCAATGTTCAATTTGAACTCCCCCTCCGGTGTTTGCCCGGAATGTGGCGGGGAAGGCGTAATTTACGATTTTGACGAAACTCTGATCTGGCCGAACCAAGAGCTATCATTCTCTGAGAACGGCCTTTTACTTGGAGGTGCCACGCCTGGCACCACTAAGTATTCCTTTATGGTTTCGTTTATCAAGCAGTATGGCTGCGATGATCAGACGCCAATCCGCAGTTATCCCAACGAGTTGAAGGTTGCCTTACTGTACGGTCAAAAGAAAAATAAGAAATTCCGGATCGAGTATCCGGGAATCATTCCAACCTACGAGAAAAACTACCGTTCAACAAAGAGTATGAAGACCCGGGAGGAAATTGAACGGTACATGGTAAGGGTTCCCTGCTCCTGTTGCGGGGGACGAGGTTACAATCCAGAGAGTCTTCTTGTGACTTTGGGCGGTCTGAATATTTCCGAAGTGATGGCTCTAAGCATCGACAAACTTGAGTCATTTTTAACAGAACTCCGCTTTTCCGGAGAGCAGAAAAAACTCTTTGATCAAATTACACCGAATCTTTTTCGAATCATTACGGGCTGTCAGGACTTGGGTATCGGCTACCTTTCTCTGAACAGAAAGACCTCATCCCTGTCTGGCGGGGAATTCCAGCGCCTGCATCTCGTTTCACAGATCACCAGTCAAATATCCGGCGTCGTTTATGTGCTGGATGAGCCGTCCTCCGGAATGCACGCATCGGATGTCGCAAAACTTCTAACGGCTATCCGAAGTCTAAAGGAAACCGGAAACCGCAACACGATCGTGATGGTTGAGCATACAAGATCGCTGATCAACGCATCGGATTATGTATTTGAAATGGGACCCGGTGCTGGAGCACTGGGCGGACAGATTATTGCCCAAGGGACACCTGCTGAACTTTGGGACTCCAACAGTTCTATCTCCGGAAAATATCTGTCAGGCCAGTGTACACCTGGAGAGCCAAATCTGTCATCAACATGTGCCTATGAAAAGATGCTCCGCATCGTGGGGGCTTCAAGCCATAACCTTAAGCATATTACCGTAGAAATTCCTCTGGAAAAGCTTGTTTGCGTTACTGGTGTGTCCGGCTCGGGGAAAACGTCTCTGGTGTTCCACTCCTTTCTGGAAAGCGTCCAAAATAAACGTAACATAAATCTCGACCATCTTGAAGGAATGGAGCAGATACGAAAAGTCGTACTGTGTGACCAAACACCCATTGGGATCAGTTCGCGTTCCTGCCCTGTGACTTACTTGGATTTTTACCAGAATATACGCGAAAAATTTGCCTCCCTTCCGGAGGCGAAAAAGAAAAAACTCACCGAAAAGCACTTTAGCTTCAATGTGGATGCTGGTCGCTGTCCCAAGTGCAAAGGGACTGGGTTGCTGGAGGTCGATATGGCGTTTTTACCCAGCACCACGATCCTCTGCGATGAATGTCAAGGAGAACGTTTCCGCAACACTGTGCTTTCAGTAAAATATCGTAAAAAAAGTATCAATGACGTTCTCAATATGGATGTGGATGAAGCGCTTCTCTTTTTTGCAGATGACAGTATCATCCAGCGAAAACTGTTGGCGCTTCGCAACGTAGGTTTGGAGTATATTACGCTGGGGCAGTCCACCAGCACTCTCTCCGGAGGGGAAGCGCAACGTCTGAAGTTGGCATATGAGTTATCAAGGCCTAAGTGCCAAAACACATTGTTTGTGTTTGATGAACCGTCCAAGGGTTTGCACTTTGAGGACGTGAAAAAACTCCTGGAGTTGTTCCGAAATATTGTAAACGAACAAAATACGGTTCTTCTGATCGAACACAATCTGGATATTATTTCAACATCGGATTGTGTTATTGACATCGGGCCCTTTGCTGGTGATCGCGGCGGGGAAGTCTGCGGAATTGGCACGCCATTTCAAATCGCAAAACTTACCACTCCCACCGGCAAATCGCTGTCTGAGTACTACTCACAACACACATGATAAGAGATTCATTTTTGAACCCCCTTGCTGTGGTATATATCTCCAAATTGTTAAGGAAAACAGTCAGTCTGAATCCTATTAGGAATTAGGTAGGCTTTCGTATACACCCCGGATCCATCAGCTAAAAATAATAAGTAAATTTAGTTCCTTATTACTATAAAGCCAATAATTTTCTGGTTTTACAACAAGCTCAATCCAAAGATTTTCTCTTTGTAGACACTGGTGCAATTCACCGCAGGAAAATCCCCCGGATTTTTCCTGC
>JAFLTD010000117.1 GCA_022510625.1 Lachnospiraceae bacterium | reverse complement strand
AACCAGTGACACGAGGATTTTCAGTCCTCTGCTCTACCAACTGAGCTATCTGGGCGTTCTGTGCGCTGAAAACCGACACTTATCACCTAATCAAGTGTACTGTGCATATGCCAAAAAGTCAAGGTTTTTCCTTTACTTTTGCAAGTTAATATATTAAAGTATTTTTATAGAAAGGATACGGGATATACCATGCTCACGATCACAGGCCAATCGATTTCTTCCGAATTGACAATCGGAACGATTCGATTTTATCGACATATCAAGAATATTATCGGTGATGCCGTCGCATCTGACCCGGATGAGGAACTGTCCCGCTATCGGTCTGCCTATCAGACCACCATGGACCAGCTGAAACACCTCTATGATAAGACGCTCAAGCAGCTCAGCCAGGCGGAAGCGGAGATTTTTGAGATGCATCGCATGCTTCTGTCCGACAGCCGGTTTCATCAGGCTATCGAAGATTCCATCATGCAGGAGAACAAGACTGCGGAATATGCGGTTTACAGTGTAGGACAGAAACTTTGGGAGCGCTTCATGGCGATGGAAGATCCGTATCTTCAAGCGCGCGCGGCCGACATTCAGGACGTCATGAATCGTCTCCTGTTCGCTCTGTCAGGCAAGGAGGAGAGCGCTTTCGACCACATTGCCGAGCCTTTTATCCTCATGGCAGAGGATCTGTCTCCCAGCGAGACCGTGCAGATGAGTTCCTCCAAACTGCTGGGATTCATAACGCATCAGGGCAGCCCCTACAGCCATACGGCAATCCTTGCTAAAATTATGGGCATTCCGGCGCTGATGAGCATTGAAATCGATGAGAACTGGGACGGCCACCTTGCCATTATTGACGGTGAGAAGCAATGTATCTATATTGATCCCGATGACACTCTCGTTCGCAAATATCAAACGAAACTCCGGTCGGCAAGAAAGAAACATGAAAAATTACTGACCCTGAAGGAACTGCCCGCCGTCACACGCGACGGACGCGAGGTGAAACTGTATGCGAACGTGAACACTCCCTCGGATATAGCGATTGCCATGGAGCAGGGTGCAGAGGGCATCGGCTTATTCCGCTCGGAGTTTCTGTATTTGAACGTACACGAATACCCTGATGAGGAAGTACAGTACGACATATATCGCAGCATTTTGGAGCAGATGCCCGGCAGGCAGGTTGTCATCCGCACGCTGGATCTGGGTACTGACAAGAAGAGTCCGTATCTCGCCTTGGAACCCGAGGAGAATCCGGCACTCGGCTATCGTGCCATTCGTATCTGCCTGAGTCAGACAGAGCTGTTTAAAGTACAGCTCCGCGCATTACTGCGCGCCGCCGCACACGGCAGTCTGCACATTATGTTTCCGATGATCATCTCCCTGTGGGAAATACAGACGATCAAAGAACTGATAGAGACATGCAAGAAAGAATTAACCGAAAAAGGGATCCCTTACGGAGATCCCATTCTGGGTATTATGATAGAGACGCCCGCCGCCGCTTTATTGGCGGATACCTTGGCTGCGGAAGTGGATTTCCTCAGTATCGGCACGAACGATCTGGCACAGTACACTCTCGCACTGGACCGCAACAATGCCCGCATCCGCTCTTTCTATGACCCGCGCCATCCGGCGCTGATACGCTTGATTGAAATGACTGCACAAGCTGCACACAGACATAATATCCCTGTCTGTATCTGCGGGGAAGCCGGTGCCGATCCGACGCTCACGAAGACCTTTCTGGATATGGGAATTGATGCTTTGAGCGTTGCGCCCAATGCACTGCTGCCCTTAAAAAAGGCTGTTCGGGAGATATAAGTATGCCGTTTGGAAGATCACGATTAATCACTGATTCGTCTCTGCATATTCCGCTATCCGGTCGTACAGATCTCCAAGCCATGCGGCATAGTCTTCCTGCGATCCTGCCGCCTCATCCGACCAGAGCGGTCCGAACGTCTCCTCCAAATCCGTCCTGTTATAGGCTGCAATCTCATCGCCGGGTATCTCATCACCGATTCTATAATAGGAATCTACAGTACCGTCGGCGTTTTCGGTGTAATATCTCACGACAAAATTGCATGTCTCCAGATTCTTGACTGATGCAAAAAGCATGACTGCGTCGAAGAAAAGTATATCGCTGTCCACGTCCTCTAAACTGTCTGCCATCAGCCGATAATTGACCATCAGGGAAACCCCCGTCTCCGTCTCCGGATCGCTCGCCAAAGTATGGGTGGTGGTTTCCGTATGCAGCAAGCCGTCAGGCTGCGGCAATGCTCTTATCAGCGCAACAACCTTAGTTGTATCGCCAAGATATTCCGTCCTGTTCTGCGCCAATTCCTTAAACATTGCCTTTTGAAGTTCCTGATTAATGCTTATCACGACCACTTGATCCGTGACTTCCTGCAGCTCATTGTTAATATAGTCCATCTCAGTCAGGTACTGATCCTTGACGCGGGAGTAATCTCCCTTCACATAGATGTAGCATAGCATCGGTTCGGATACAAGCTCTTCATTAGGCAGATATTCCACGGTTCTAAGCGGATCATTGGGATAATCCACAGTTTCAATCTGCTCATCGGGCAGATAGTCCATCTCTACTTCACGCTCTGTGAACGATGATGAATCAAAACCATCATCTTCTATGACATATGTGGTGCTATCATCATTGCTGTCCATACCCGGTACACCGCCTATGCCCGAAGCATTATCCGGCTCATACATATCTTCATGAGCCAGCACGCCATAGCTGGGCTCCTCGTCTTCTAACGGCACAACCTCCCAGTCCGAATCCGACATCCAGTTCTTCCCCTCGTCAGGGTATGTTGTCTTCGGCTCCTCCATGAAAGCGTTAGGCGTGTATGTGTGCGTAACAATTTCGGAGGTATTGATAAAGTGGTATCCGTAGAAGGCATTCATATATTCCTTCAGAAATTGATTGCTTCCGTAATTCCCCAACGGGACAATTTCCCTGTGCTCCTCCAGCAGTTTCATGGCTTCGCTGAAAAGTACGACTTTGAATCTGCCCACCTCTTCACCGGAAGCGACCTGATAGATGACGATGTCATCATTTCTATCTGTCTGATAACCACTAATCCCAGAGATAGTTTCGGGCAGTCTGACCTGTATGTCTCCTGCGGTAACCGTAGCCTCGCCCTCCCATGTCGTTCCATGAAACAGGGGATTCTTCGTAAATACCAGCACGGATACAACCATGACCAGAACAAGCACCGCAACCACTGCCACACCAAGCACCCGCGGCTTGTCGGCAATGAACTTAATACGCTCTTTCACACTCTTACCGCTTCCGGTCATCGTGGTCGCCGTACACGCGATATCCGACAACCTGCCTTTGCGGGTGATGATTGAGAGCAGCGTCTCACCATAGGAAATCCTCTCTTCCTCTCCCAGTATCAGAAGCGCTTCCTCATCGCATGCCAGCTCGCAATCCCTCTTGGATAATACCGCCGCCATCCACACGAACGGATTCATCCAGTATATAATGAGCAGAATACTACGCAGAATCGACCAGAAACTGTCACCGTGTTTCTTATGACACATTTCGTGGGTCAGCACATGGTGCAGTTTGTCTTGATCCTCTGCGATATCGGGCGTCAAATAAACCGCCTCCCGAAACGGCAGTCCGTACAAGCAGGGTGACACCAACCCTTCTATCGTGTAGATTTTCATTTTACCCGTCCCGGGCGCCTCAGGCGAATCAAATTCTTGGCGCCCCTTGTGCAGCCTTCGCGAAAACAGCACATTGATGATGATCATCCACAACGCCACAATCAACATGCCGCCGATCCAGATTCCGCGCAGTACATCGAGCCAGGTGACTACAAACTTACCGGCAATAAAAACACTCGTCGGTCCGTCCTCAAAATAGGGCGCTCTGAGCAGGAACGCTACTGCCTGCTCCGCCGGACTGCTGTTCAATGACATCGCAAAAGGCCCGGAGGCAACCGGTTGATCCAACTGCTCCGTCACATCCCCAACCTTGGACTCAAATATTTCTGCCAGATCCATAATGCGAAACCCTTCTATGGATCCGATAGCCATATAAATCTGGGCTGATGCCGGAATGATAAGGCGGATTGCCACTAAGAGCCATAGGGCATACTGCAGTCTGCTGCTGATCTTTCCCTTAAAGATAACCCTGATTAACATGATACAAAGTATCAAAACCGAGGATGTAATAATGATCTCTTTCATATGTACTCTCCTTTACCTTATCCGTTCCTGCGCTTCGCCTGCTCCAGAATGTCATACAATTCCTGTATCTCTTCTCCTGTCAGTTCCTGATCTTCCACCATGGCATTGATCATCATGCCCAGGCTCCCCCTGTATACTTTCTGCAAAAATCCGCGGGTTTCCTGCATGGACACTTCCCCGCGCGGCACAATCGGATAGAACACCTTGGCGCGCCCTTCTTTCCTGTGGGCAACAGCTCCTTTCTTCTCCATACGGTTCAACATCGTGATAACAATATGTTTGTCCCACGCAGTCTCTTCCTGCAGTGCCGCCGTGAGCTCCGTGATCGTTCTCCCCTCACTCTCCCAGAGCCGGTTCATAATTTTCCATTCTCCGTCCGATAAACTGACCATATAATTTCCCCTGTCCTTTCCCGTATTTATAACACTATCCTCAGGTGTAACCGGTGTAAATTCCCTGCGATTCCAAATTCTAGTATACACTTGTTTACCTTTGTGCCATCATATTATCACGTTGGTATACGTCTGTCAACCTATATCTTAAAATTAATTGGCTGGGAATCAAACGGATATGTTCATCGCTGCGGCATGAAAAAAGTGCCCCGGCTAAAAGTCCAGGGCACTTGTTCCTCCATACTTTTCAAACAATTTCTGCAGCTTCTGTATATCTTCCTGAGAGATGCTCTCCTGCATATACTCCACTGCCCGCTCAATTGATTCCAGACTGAGATCGCTTCCCACGATGTCTATGAGGTCTGATATGGTATCCGAATCGGTATACTTCCCGATAATTTCCTCCATCTCCTTCTTATCCTGCTCGTCTATGCTGTCAATAATTTCTTTGGCTCTGGCGGCTGCCTGCGGATCACCGGAACTCTCCAACGCCTGCTGGATCACCTGTTCCATGACTTTCTCCGCCACCGCAGATTTGATGCCGCTCACCAGTTTTCCGCGTACCAACACAACCAGGACCACCGCACACACAACTATGACAAGACATAGGATAATTATGATTGCAATACTTTGTTTCTTCTTTTTTCTGCTTTTACTCATATCAGACTCCCGTTAAACGTACCGTTTCTCTGGCGATTGCCAACTCCTCATTGGTAGGAATGACCATAACGGTAACTTTTGCATCCTCATTCGAGAGAATCACTTCCTCACCACGGATTTTATTTTTCTCTGAGTCGATATTCGCACCGAGAAAACCGATATACTCTCCGACCATCGCCCTCACTTCAGCATTATTCTCACCTATTCCGGCCGTGAACACAATAGCATCCACACCGTTCATTGCCGCAGCATACGCGCCGATATATTTGCCCACGCGGTAAGCATAGGTTTCCAGTGCGGTCTTGGCCTCGTCACTGCCTTTAGCCACCGCATCTGCCAGATCACGGAAGTCACTGGAAATACCGCCGGATAAACCGAGTACACCGGACTTCTTATTGCAGATATCAATCACCTGTTCTGCGCCGATACCTTCTTTTTCCGCAATAAAGGTAATGATGGCCGGGTCCAAATCCCCGGAGCGCGTACCCATGATCAGGCCCTCCAACGGAGTCAGACCCATGGAAGTATCCACAGACTCACCATACTTGACCGCAGATACAGAAGCACCATTGCCCAGGTGGCACACAATGATTTTTAACTCTTTGATATCCTTTCCCAAAATCTGTGCTGCACGCTTGGATACAAAATCATGGCTTGTGCCGTGGAATCCGTAACGACGCACTTTGTAGTCCTCATAGTAGGACAAGGGAAGTCCGTACAGATATGCTTTCTTCGGCATTGTCTGGTGAAAAGCCGTGTCAAACACACCCACCATCGGTACATTCGGCATAATCTCCCTGCAGGAATTGATGCCAATCAGATTCGCCGGATTGTGAAGCGGCGCCAGATCATTACACTGCACAATAGCCTCAAGAACTTCATCATTCAGCACTACAGACGTGGCAAATTTTTCACCGCCGTGTACGATACGGTGTCCCACCGCATCAATCTCGTCGAGGGATTTAATCACACCCACCTGTGGATCGGTCAGCTTCTCAACCACATACTTCACCGCCGCCGTATGATTAGGCATATCCACTTCTGATTTTATCTTCTCACCGTCTTTTGGCTGATGCACGATGGCACTGCCCTCAATACCGATTCGCTCACATAATCCTTTGGCAAGCACTTCCTCCGATTCGCTGTTGATCAGCTGATATTTTAGGGAAGAGGAACCACAGTTAATAACCAATATATTCATCTTGCTAACCCTTCTTTCTGTTTTAATATTCTTACCGGTACATTGCTTCTGACATCACACAGGCATTAATACGCTTTGCCCCAGTATACCATCTTCTTCGCAGGTTTGCCACAGCACACGCACTTGTCACTGATATTCTCCTGTTCAAAAGGCATACAGCGGCTTGTAACAGCAAGTTCTTCCTTAATCTTGTCCTCGCAGTCCTGCTCTCCGCACCACATAGCCTTGACAAAGCCGGACTTCTCCGTGAATAATTTGCGGAACTCGTCTATATTCTTTGCTACATAAGTATGCTCATCTCTGTGGATCCTTGCACGCTCTAACATTTCTGTCTGCATTTTATCCAGAATTTCCGCTGCTTTTTCCTCCAGCTCATCGAGAGACACTTCAATCTTCTCTCTCGTATCGCGGCGGCAGATCACGCATTTGTTCGTCTCAATATCTTTGGGACCGATCTCCACACGGATCGGTATACCGCGCATCTCCTGCTCGGAAAATTTCCATCCGGGGCTCTTGTCCGTATCGTCTACCTTCACACGGAAATTGCTCAACCTGTCTCTCAGTTCGTACGCTTTATCCAGCACCCCTTCTTTCTTCTGCTGAATCGGAATGATCATAATCTGTGTGGGCGCAACCCGGGGAGGCAGAACAAGTCCGGAATTGTCACCGTGCACCATGATAACGGCACCGATCAAACGGGTCGATGCGCCCCAGGATGTCTGATGCACATACTTAAGAGTATTGTCTCTATCCGTATACTGGATGCCGAATGCCTTGGCAAAACCGTCTCCGAAATTATGGCTTGTGCCGGACTGCAGCGCTTTGCCGTCATGCATCAGCGCCTCAATTGTGTAGGTTGATTCCGCACCCGCAAACTTCTCCTTATCAGTCTTTCGGCCCTTGATAACGGGAATCGCCAGCACCTGCTCACAGAAGTCGGCGTACACGTTGAGCATCTGAATCGTTCTCTCCTCCGCCTCCTGCGCCGTTGCATGCGCGGTATGTCCCTCCTGCCACAAGAACTCACGGCTGCGCAGGAAAGGTCTTGTCTCCTTCTCCCAGCGCACCACAGAACACCACTGGTTGCACAACTGCGGCAGATCGCGGTAGGATTGTACTACATTCTTATAATAATCGCAGAAAAGCGTCTCCGAAGTAGGTCTGACACACAATCGCTCCTGCAAGGGCTGCATACCGCCGTGGGTTACCCATGCCACCTCCGGTGCGAAGCCCTCCACATGGTCTTTCTCCTTATTCAGAAGACTTTCCGAAATAAACATGGGCATATATACGTTCTGCACTCCCGTTGCCTTGAACATCGCGTCCATCTGCTGCTGAATCAATTCCCAGATGGCATAGCCTGCCGGCTTAAATACCATGCATCCTTTGATGCTGGTGTAGTCTATCAGCTCTGCCTTCTTGACCACATCGGTGTACCATTGCGCGAAATCTTCTTCCATGGAAGTGATCGCCTCTACTAATTTCTTGTCCGCCATTTTTTTGCTTCCTTTCCTTATATGTTTTATGATACTAATTACTGCTTAAGCACTTCTCCGGCACGAAAAAACCGCCGAAACTCTGCCCCGTAAAGGGACCGAAATCTCGGCGGTACCACCCTAATTAACATGTTATGCATGCTCTGCTCAACATACCGTTATCGCCGGTGTTACGCTGCGCTCATCACGCAGGACTCCGAGGCCGGTTCCGAATACTTCCCGTAAG
>JAFLTD010000116.1 GCA_022510625.1 Lachnospiraceae bacterium | reverse complement strand
CGGGGATTCGAACCCCGGGCCTCTTGGTCCCGAAGATTGGACTGAAAATTCAAGGAGCACTTTCCGACGCATTTGGTGCTGTTTGTTCCGGAAGTGGTTGCTTTCCGGACCTCTCCGCTCCAATGCCTACGTCCGCTCCTGGCGTGGTATGGGTCGGCGTTTGGGTCAAATCGCCATTGGAAGGTTTCATTTTTCAAGCGGCCCCCACCCAGAATTTGCGCCACTGAAACAAAGAATAGGCCTCTCCCTAAATCGGGAACTGGCCCGATTGATTCCCAGCGCTAATGCTCATGTGTAGTAAAGCATCACAAGAAAACTTTGCTGAACGAACAGCTGGCCCGCTATTCCGATTATCCCCGTCCAAATCTTTCGGGCCTGCTTCTTCATGGCTTTGGCCGTATTGCTACCGCCCTCTTTTCACTGATTTTCAACCCATGATTCGCATTAATATTGGAAATCGATTCCAAAAGGCCCTGTCTTAATAACCACTTCTCTCACTGAACAAATTCATATGCGATGTTATTACCGCTTTTCCGAATATATTCATCCAGTGATGCTCGAATCTTAACTATACTGCCGACATCGGAAATATGGATGTACAAGTCTTCTTTTGCACGACTACATGCAACATAGTACATTCTTGTAAACTCATCCGCAGGGGTTTCATCAATCAGATGCGGCGTGCAGTAAATATTGGCAATCTTGATTTTGTCGAATTTGTTGGGCGTTACACTTACGATGACCTTGTTCCATTCTAGACCTTTGGCTTGATGAACCGTCATATATTTACTGTTTTCAGAAAACACTTCTGTGAACAGCTTATACGATGTTCTCCAAAAGAGCCCTTTTACTGCGTCTACTATCTTATCGTTGTCAAATTCAGTAAATATTGGAACAGAAAAATCAGGTGCAAAAATCGTTTCTTTCAATTTTGCAAAATCTTGTTTCCTGATTTCCGCATTGAAATTATTAATAATATCGCAAGTACAGCTTTGTTCTGTTATCCCGCTAAATATATTATCGGATAATCTTCTAATCTGAAATAGCACTTTTGGAGTCAGCATTCGTACATTAACAGAAGCATACAGTTTCAGTGCCTGAACAACATCAACAAACGATCCACTGAGGTAACTCTCCCACAAACCAAAAATGAAACGAAACGCCCTGACCCACGTCACATTATTGTGTTCTGCAATTTCATCCCGGAGTTGAACCGGAGAGTTGTAATAGGAATTATAAATACTTTTCAAAAGCCTCGTCTGCTCATCATCAATGCCTTGTATATAATCAAACGCTGCGGCCCATGCTCGCGTTAACACCACCCCATCACTGCAGAGGATATCTTGGATGATGTTTTGGATTGATTCAGAATTACCAATGAGAAAATGAATTTTCTTTGATTCTGATTGTGTTTTTTTGTCTTCTGTGCTATATGGGCGCTGGCTGACCTGGATGACGCTACTATCTGATTGCCGCAGGAAGTTGCACATATTCACAACATTCTTGGTCGACCGTCGATTCCCGTTTATAATATATTCATTTATCCCTCTTTCACCATCGATAGAGAAGTTCTTAAAATCAGTCGGCCGAGCACCTTGAAAACTGTAGATTGACTGTGCCACATCACCCACTATTCCTACCACGGTGGATTTTTTCCCAATCAATTTGATAAGCAATGTTTGAAGGGGGGTCGTATCTTGAAACTCATCAACAAACATAAAGGGGAATTTTACCCGTATGGCATACAGCGCTGTTGGATTACTTTCAAGAATCCTATAACCAAAATATAGGATTTCGTTATGAGTAAGTTTCCTAACGACAGACCATACATATTTTTTTATTGGGTCTATATGCCGCGGATCAACTCTTGACGGAGCCTTAAGCTGTGTTTGACGCGAGGCCCCATCTGTGATAGATGAAACAAACGCAGTGTTATCAACCTCGACATCACCCATAGCCTTTTTGCTGTATCCCAGTTCATCATCCGCAAATTCTGAGGGGTTCTGTTTCCGAATGAAATCATAGATTTCTTCACGGTCAATCCCATGCAAAATTCCTAACCCCTCTACTTGAGAGGTAATGCTTCTCTTGCCGGTCACTGAAATCCCAAAATCAGACTCCATGATCGATTTCAAATCTTGCTGAAAAGGTTTAATTATGTGTTCAATGATGAAGCCGTGAATAGTAAAAACTTCTATGTGGTCCGTGAACTTGTTAAGGCGTCGCTTAATCTCGTCAACAGCTGCATTGGTGTATGTAACACATAAAACTTTTCTATAGCGACTTTGGGTGATTAACAAATTCGTACTAATGATATTTTTAACATTTTCAACCAGAAAGTGTGTTTTTCCTGCTCCCGGTCCGGCATAGATTTTAGCGTGACAAGTCAATTGTTCTGGCGTAAAAATGTCACCGGAATTCAATTCAATAGCCATGCTAACCCCTCCCGAATATACTGAGGCACGATTAGTTTTGAAGAACAATCCGCGTTATAAAGCGCATTGTCCGTCAATATGCCCAATGCAACATCACCTTTAATATTCTTTGCATAATGGAGAAACATTTCTGCAAAAATAAGCTTTTGGTAGTCACTAGCACGTTCTGCCGATGTATCTACTCTTGATTTATATGCACTAAGAAACTTATTAACCGTCTTTCTTGAACGACCATCCATTTCTGCGATATGTGCTTCCCAGGCGGTTAAGTCAAACCCATAGGTATCAAAATAATCTGCCACTGTACTTTTGGTAGCCTTTTTAAATATTATCGCTGCGGTGGTTTCATCCTCCATATTGGTAAGGAAGAGTTCATCTTCAAATGTTCTCCCTCCCAACATTTGTGTGAAGACATTGAAGTTGTCAATCGGAAAGCTGTCTTTCAGTTCAATGATATGTGCCGGATCCTCGGCTTCGTACTCCGAATAGCTGTGCAGCTTCCAGCCTTGATCCAAATCAAGCCATGAAAAGTCTCTGTCTGTAATGCACAGAACTTTTTTTCTCACGGCATTTCTATTAAAAAGCTCTACAAAATACTTAAAATTCTTTCCGCCAATTTCAACAATTGAGATATGCTCATCTTCGTAGGGGCAACCACAAATCTCCATAAATAACGGCATCAGCAATTTTTCAGCTATGCCTTCTACTAAAATAACCTTGTCTGAAAACAGCATATCTGAGCGCGTAACATCAAGAAATTTAGTAAGATAAGCTTTGGCCTCCATTTTAGCAGTTTCGCCATCTTCGTCCATAAATTGTTTCGACAAGCTCTGCTGACAACATTCCGCATTGCCGTCATCACGGTTATAAGCAAGCATATACATATTGTCTATACCTGCGACAGCAGAGATATTGCTTGAATGCGTCGTAACAAAGATCTGCTGGTTTAAGCCATTCGTTTCATCTAGGTTTCGTAAATACTTGAATAGCTTATATTGCATCGCAGGATGGAGGTGCGCTTCCGGTTCCTCCAAACAAAGAATATGAAAATCCTTTCCAGGCCGTATTTCTGTTAATTTAATCAGCATGTAAATGTTAATCAAATTATTATAGCCAAGGCCATTATATTGCAGCGGTAATGTATATCCGCCTTTTGTATCTTTTACCTCAGTTATGTACGTGTCCGCCACCGAAAGATTCGCACGAACTGTTGACGCAATGGAAACATTGCCTTTTTCCAGCCCGATTGCATTTCTTTCATTTTCAAACAACGTTGACAGCTTTGTAATGGAGGGGGACAGTAAGTTTTCCAACCCTTCCGATACGCCATGCTGAAAGGCATCAAAGCTGGCAGCATTATCCGCATCCTTTGTAAAGGTAGTTATTTCTCTCCTGGTTTCCTTCCGGACCTCTTCACTTGTGCGCTCTGCTCCAATGAATCGGATGTCAAAAACATCAGTTGCCGCTTTCTGTTCTGCCTTTGTGTCGCTGATACCATTTGTGTAGGACCAGGAATAGTAGCTGCTGACAAAGCGCTTCAGTACTGATATATAGCTGTCAAGATCATTGGCTTCTAGTGCAACAGCTCTTTTGTAGTCATCCAAAAACTTTGGATCCAAGGAATAAACTGCTTTAATCTGTGCAGCAATATTATACTCGACAACGCCATCATGTTCTTGTCTGTTTTCTTCAATTTCTTTTATGCCCAGGAAAGGAAGCAATCTAATAATGCTTTCGTCATCGGTGTCATCTTCGCAAATTCGGTGACTAATGCTGTATTCGATCGTAATACACGGTGCTGTTTCCGAGTATAGCGTAGCATATTGCAGAAGGTTATTTTTGTTGAAGTCATTTACCGATATGTCTGACGGTGTGTTCAAGAGCTTAATCGCATATAACAAGCCTGTTTTTCCAGAGTTATTCGCACCAATAATAACGTTTAATCCCCTTTGGAACTCCATCGTGAAGTCATTGAAGTTACGATAATTCTGAATGTGAATCTTATTGATGTACATAAAATCCTCCTTAGCACAGTCTCTTATATGCTTTGCCTTTGCACTCAGTTCAAATACTCATTCTCCACTTGGTGTTAGGTGTTATTCAATACAGATTAAGGTGCCATTCAGCCTGTCCGTATACTCCTCACGGCATGTGAGGAAGATCACCTGATGGCGTTTCGCGCACTCCTTGAGCAGTTCACAAGATTGCTCTACACGGTCAATATCCATATCCGTGAACGGGTCATCCAACACTATGACACCGCCTTCCGGGAATAGGTGGTCAAGCACGGCCAATCGGAAAGCCAAGGAAACCGTCTCCTTTGTCCCCTCGGACAGCTTTCCGTAATCCAACTGGAGGTCATTGCTGTATATGTTCATGCTCAGCTTGTCCATATCCGGGAACTCGGTGGTAACTCTATTGGCGGAAATCACGCCGAGATAATGAGCAAAGCTGTCGGCAAGGTCCTGCATCGGGTTATTGGCGAGTAGCTCCTTCTGCTGCTGGAACACGTCCCTAATATTCAGCCAGTGAGCAAGCAGCACTTTCGTTTCTTCAAAACGTCTTTCTGCTCTTTCCAAATCTTCTGCGGGATCACCGGTAAGACCTTTCTGATACGCTTCCAACTTAGTTCCCGCCGCCTGTTTCATTTGCAGCGCGACATCTCTGGGATCTTTCTTAGTGTCTATATCCGCCTTCAACGCCTTTTTATATTGTTCAGGATCAGAAATATCTCTATATTCAGGCGGGATATCCTCACTTTCTTCAACAGATTCCTCAGCTTCTTTCAGCGTTTTCATTTTCTCCGAGATCTTCGTCCGCAACGAGTCAATACTCTCATGTTCCCTTTCATATTCTCCAATAACAGCTTCCTTTGTGGCCACAAATCTAATAATGTTGGCGTTTTTGCAGAGTTCACGAATATCATCATTGATTTCTTCTTTCTCTCTGATCGGATTCTGGATATTCTCCCGCAATTCCGTCAGTTCCTCATAGGAACTATCCCCAAGAACTCTTTTAAGCTCCCTTTTGACACTGTCAATCTCCCTCTGTGTTTTATCGAATTCTTGTGCCTTTTCCCTCAGTTCCCCGACAGTGTTCACGCTATATTTGGCAAAGGTGCTGGCGACTGCGCTCTTTTTCTGGGCGAGCTCTTTCTCAACAGCTATAACATCCACATCAGCCGGTGCCATTTGCATCTCCACCACACCCGGAATGGTGATACTGACAGCTTCCGTAATGGAAATATTTTCACCGGATATATCCAGCGTGTCCCCGGTCCGGCGGGATTTAACTTCGACTGTGTGATCGCCCAACATTTTTATAACCGCGGAAAGGTTCATGCCGCATAGCTTATTTTCAAGTATACTGATCCTGCGCTGTGCGTTTTCTACCTCACTGATTTCCGTCTGCTCGGGGCAAAACATACCTTTCTGCTGGTTCTCAAACTCATCTAGTTTGTCAACGAGCTGTTTGGCTTCGCTATATTGGTCAAGGATGCCCCTGCTTTCCTGCTCTGCGTTCAGTTCTATTGCCTTTCTTAGCTCATCGGCATCCGTAGGCCACTTTTCAAGAATTTTTTTAAATTTTTGTATATCTTCTTTCAGTCTGTTAATTTCTTTCTTCTTTACACTTTGTACCGCTAAACGGCTGGCATATTTGTCAAACGCAGCAAACGCTTCCTCCGCATCACGAAGAGCAGCTTCTCGCTCATTGTATTTTTTTGCCTCTTCATCCGCTTTGCTCTCCAGGTCGGATATATGCTGCAAAACACCCTGCTTGTCCTCTAACACATAGTACGCCTCCAGTATCTCCCCCAAGTCTCTTGCCCAACGGCCGCCAGTTTTGCGGTCCGGCATCTCTCTATCGGTATCCCAGTGCTTTCCTTTAATTTGGCTGATCTTTTTCTCAATCGCCTGCTCGATTGCATCTACAGATATACCGTCACTCTCGGCAAATGCAACGGTCACAACATCTGTTATTTCCTGTTTGGCGCCACCCTTCTCTTTAACATCGAGAATCGTTTGCAGAGCCAAGTCCGTATTCCGCTGGGAGGAAAAAAGCAAATCCGAGTATACGCCTTCACCATACTGCAAAGCATTCCGCAGTGCCTCATCTATCCGCTTGGGATCACTAATAATACCCTGCGGCGCGGACAGCCTGCAGCGCTCATCACCCCACTCTTTGGAGAT
This sequence comes from Lachnospiraceae bacterium, assembly GCA_022510625.1. Lineage (GTDB taxonomy): Bacteria > Bacillota > Clostridia > Lachnospirales > Lachnospiraceae > UBA3282. Next base: position 1,687 of record JAFLTD010000116.1, on the reverse strand, counting down.
CGAATATGTACCGGCTTCCGTTTCAAAGGTTACCTTGCCATCTGCAAAGTCGCCGCCGGTAACGCTCCCTCTGCGTGTTCCGGGGAAAAACGTATTAACAAATTCCTTGTCGCTTCTCTTGTCGATATGTGCATTTTGGAATAACGTACGGGAAAGCAAATTCACCAGCGTACTTTTACCGCTCTCGTTTTTTCCATATACTACATTGATGCCGTCTTCAAAGGAAACATCGCGATCTCTGATACCAGCAAACTGACTGCAGGATATATTTTTGATTTTCATCTTATTTGCCCTCCTTCAAAGACTTCAGAAGTTCATAAGTCAACTGTGCTTCCTTCGGTTCGTCCAACAATGCGGTGAGAAATCCGGCCGAAAAAGATGTCTCAGGGAACTCTGCATTGATCAGTTCCTTGGAGATCAGCACACTCATACCGCTGTCGCTGTATGTACCCTCAACAAACCTAGACAAAATATCTTCCAGCAATTTGTTCCGGTCATCATATTCCTCCGCAGTAACCGCACCAGTAAGGATGACATCCACCACCGACATATCAGCAATATCTTCCAACGCCCGTTGCAGGGCATCTTCCATCTCCCCAGCAGTCAATTTTATTGTCCTGCGGTAAAAGTGGAGATTACTTGAACGGTACTTTTTTGCCCTAACTGGCTTAACACCCTCACCACTGTCTATTTCCAGGATAAAGCACCAGCCTTCTGTGTTGCAGGATACATCAGTCTGCACATGAGTTCCGGCATTGAAAATGCGCTCGCCGGCTGTATAGGCGTCCTCACTCAGATTACTGGGGAACGGCACATGAGTGTGCCCGATCAACCAGGCATCCACGGGAATACTCTCCAACTCCTGCCGCGTCATCAGGAAGTATTTCCCTTCGCTGTCAATGGTTTCTCCTTCGACTGCGCCATGGGCAATACCGATACGATAGACGTTGTCAGCCTTGATATCCTCGTCTTTGATCCAACCAAGCTTGTTTTCTCCCGGTGCAGAATGTTTTGATTGGCACAACGCCGGGTAGAGCACCACGCCCTTGCCATGCACGTCGAGTTCATACGGGCGATACTCGGACATCAGTACAATGTTATCCTTTCCGCTCACGATATCCCTGAAATCCTGCCATACTTTGACATCTTTATCGTAGTAGTCGTGGTTGCCCGGTAGCACAGCAACTGCCCCATGAAATTCGGACAATGTTCCCACAAGATCTTTTATATCTTTCTTCGTGTTGCCATAAGTATTTTCAAAGAGATCCCCTGTTATCATGAAGAGGTCACATTCCTCCGTATTGGCTGCCTGCACCATATTGCGAAAAGCCCCCATCCTTGTCGCAGCAAGAATGGATGCCCGCTCATGGCTCGCATACTTCAATCCAATATGATTATCACCGGTCATAAAAATTTTCAACATGGTAGCACCTCACAAAGCAGTGTAGTCTAGGTCGCTTATATTTTTACATATTATATCATGAGCTGTGTTGTGGTCAAGCATTTTTGTAACACGTATGGCTAAACGTAGGTTGTAACATTAAATGCGAAAGGACACGAACCCGCCCGAAAGGGTGCGGAACGGTCCCGACGCATTTATTTTTTTGTCTTTGTCTGGCCGGAAAAGATAACAGAAACGGGGTGAAAGATGGTGCGGAAGTACAAATATATATCATTTTCGGACCGG
>JAFLTD010000115.1 GCA_022510625.1 Lachnospiraceae bacterium | reverse complement strand
TACAGCGGAAGTCTGCTTCCTTGTATTATTACCCATTCTGCTATTAACACGCTTAGCACTTTTGCAAATGGGGCAGCATTGACGGCGGAAAGACAAATTATTTATACCATTGTTACGACTGTTTTAGCTGTAGCTTACACATTGATTCTCACAAAGACGCTCTCCAAAAATCAGCTGCAGCAATGACGAGGAATTTTCAGGGGGTGGCTTTCTGCAAAGCTTTAAAAAGTAGGAAAAATTGGAAAAATAAATATATAAATCTGAAGTTGTAGATTACCTTTTTATAATGAAATTCAAATAACCGTTAACGGTATGAATTATAAAGAATACCGAAGCCGTACCGACTAATAAATAATTGCTTTTCCATAATCCGAAAAACAAATAGTATAACGGGACAACTGCAAACTGGCTTATTACAATCAAGCAGCCATATTGAAAACCAAGGTAATAAAAAGCCCAACCGATAAAATTAATCAGTATCATTAAAACAGTTATTGCAAAAAATGCTTTTTCTTTGCATGTAGCTATCGAAAAGAATTTATCATTATCCTTGACGATCAACATTAACAAAAACATAGACAACACACCGAATATACCCTGTGTTTTTTCTATCCAAGGAATTTCATTTTGCATATTCATTATAGGATTAGATTTCGGCTTTATTAACGGCATAATCATATACGGAATTTCCTGAATCGCAAATGCAATAATTCCAACAAAAGAAATTCCTAAATAATAATTCTTAAACAAATGAATTAACTTTACCATATATTTCCCCATTCAAAATTCCAATTGTTTTACTCGACCGTAAAATCTGTCCACTCTATATGATTATAAACCATAACATCGTTCGGCCGGGTCATTCCGAGCTTTTCGTAAAATGGAATGGCATTTTCATTCACACAGGTGTACATGATGATGTTTTTCGTCCCACCGGCCAACTCATGCAATTTGCTGACCAGTGCTGTTCCGATACCCTGCCCTACACATTCACGGATAACTCCTAAATCCGTGATAAAGAGCCAATATGCAAAATCCGTTATGCCAAAGCAGACTCCTATTATCTCCTTGTTTTGGTTTCTTGCCACTAAGCTGATAGAAACTTTGTTTACCAGTATTTCGATTCTATCTTCAAATCGCTCTTTTGGATATTGTGACCCCAAATTCGTCTTTTTCAAAAAATCAATGTATTCTTTAGCAGTTAATCTTTCTTCGTTTATCGTATGATTCATAATACAGGTCTCCACATCTAAATTTGCCTACATAATTTTATCCAATGCACCCAATAAATCAGTGATACTCTCAACACCCTCCGGAATTTCTTTACCAAATCTATTAAGCCACAATGCCCTAATATTGACCGAAGATGCACCCTTTACGTCACTACTAACGGAATCTCCGATATGGATCACCTCATCCGCTTTCAAACCTGTGCTTCTCAGTGCCAGCTCAAACAACTCTTTTCTCGGTTTATATGCCCGCGCATCTTCTGACGTAAAAACACCTGCGGGTGTGAGATTATGATACTCAATTGCCTTTAGAATATCTGCGGTATCTATATTGGATACGATATAAATAGGTACCGGACTGGATGCAAAAAATTTCTTGTATTCTTCAAATATAGGCGGCTTGATCCAATGCTCAAACATGTACCTACTTAATTCTTTGGCATTGGCTGTTGAACAAAACTTTGCTAATGTATGTACAAGTGACTTTTCTTCTAATACTCTTTGCGTTTCGAAGCTGTCTCCATAAGAATTGAGAAACATACTCTGAAAATCATTCCACCAAAATGCACCTATTTCTGACTTGTTTTCTACCCTGCCGGTATCATATATGATTTCTGTTATTTTCTTTATTATTTCACCGTCTTCATGAACTACTGTTCCATAAAAATCCACAAAGAATGCTTTTATCATACAGTCCTCCACAAATTCATGTTATTCCACTAACTACACAAATGTAAAGAGTGGCAAAATATTTGCGCAGTCAGCCTACCCAAGCAAGAATTGAAATCTACATCATCAAATAATACGTCACCGGAAACAACTTCTCCAACACCGCAAACACCGGAAGATATGCCGCTAACCTGATAAACACCGGTGCGCACACGAGACTTCCCAGCGACAGGATCGGAATCGCCGCCGCTATCGCTTCCTGCTTTCTAAACAGGATTCCGAGTATTCCGCAATATATTACGATAATGCACTGATACACGATCAGCCGCCCGATCTGTGAAAGCCACATCCCCACATTCCATGCCGACAAGATTGCTCCTATGGAAATCCGTCCTCCGCAACTGCTAATCCCGTCGGATATCCATAGGCAGACCAGAACAGCTACGGAGATCAATAACGTCGAAACCCATACATTGACCGTAAAAGTCAAAACATTTGGTGCCATGCGCAGGAATCTTTTTTCCCTCTTGTCCCTGTCATATTCCAACATGCCACACATGCCGCCAATGAAAATCATCACCGCAAATACCCCTTTTATCGGGAAAACAACTGTGTCATTTATATCATCCGTGTCGGAATTATATTGACTATATCGGTCACTACTAATATATCGAAATCCGAAGGTACTTTCATCCACCAGATGACTCTCATATGCGCTCTTTGCAAAATCTACGATTTCCTTCGAGATCTGTCCCATATAATTCTCATAACATTGTTCGGAATACAGTTGAAAAATCACACCGCCAATGCGCTCTTTGGCCATGCCCGTAATACTGCTGCCGGATGTCTCATAGACTGTGATGCTCTTTCGCCAGTCTCCGTCTGACACCAACTCTTCTATATCTGAGGGAATCACGAACCCACAGTCCGCTTCACCTCTCATAACGTACTGCTGCGCTTCCTCTTCATCATCACAGAACGCATATGAGAGAACACTGTCCTTCTCCTGCTTACGCAAACCGTCTGTAATCTGTTCGCTCCATGCGCCTTCCTCCACGCAGACCGCTGCCACTACACCGCCCGGCTCACTCTGTTCCATAACACTTACCGCGTAGCCGAGAATGGGAATCAGCACTATCAACCCAAGATAAGCCGGTTGCCTGAGCAGCCTTTTGATGAGTAACTTAAACCATATGAGATATTGTTTTGTTTTGAATCTTCTTTTTCCGTCCCACATAAACCATACCATACACTCGCATCCATCTTATATTTAAGATGCATTAAAGTCGCATCATTTTCTGCGTCCGCAAACATACCCCGCCACACCGAATACAACCGTGTAGATGCACATACCCGCCACACACTGACTTAACATTCCGTCCCCGTATCCTGCGAGCAGCCCTCCGAAAGCGCGAATCAGATATGCGGTGGGAAGCTTGTCTCCGACCGACTGCATGATTTGGGGCATCAGTACAGACGGGATAAATCCACCCGACAGATAAACCATCAGCACGGAGCACAAAAAGATCAACATGATACCGCTCGTCCTGCTCCCCGCAAAATTGTACAGCATATAAATAAATGTAGCCACCGTTATCACGATAAGCAGAACCATCACTGCCCGCACACCTGCCGAAACATGGTTCCTTCCGCTTATCAGCGCTGCATTTACCGTTCCCACCGCATCCGGCGCAAGAATGCCCGCTATATTATAGAGTATCCATGCCGAACAGCCGAACAGCCCCATACACACAAAGCCGCACAACCACCTGCAAAAGTATTGCCACGTCATTCCTGTTCCATGTCGCATAAGCTGCCTCTGCACCGCCGGCGGTTCCTGCTGCATGACGGGATACGCCGCCATACCGGCCAATAACAGAAATACGATTGCCCCTGCGGCCACGTAGTACTGCAGTACACTCATTCGTCCCGTAGCAGATACCGTCTCCTCATCATACATAGCCAGTCTGTCAAGCGCGAACGCCAGATTGTAGCTATCTATCTCCGCCTCCATGACAGATAAGTGATCCGTCAGACCATATTCTACTGCCGTGTCGCCTGCACCGTAAATCTGCGCCTGCGCGACACGCAGAAGTCCCGCTCCCGATTCGGTCAGCTCGCGAAACAACATGGCCTCCAGTCGGGCATTCCGTGGAAATATAACATCAACGGTGGGATTCTGCCCATTCATGATACCTTCCACCAACTGTTCGGGAAGAATGACCAGCGCTGCCACCTCTCCGCGCTCCAACTGCGCGAATCCCTCCTCCTCGGACATCTGTGTAAAGCTGCATATCTGCGATACACTTTCCATGTTCTCTACATAACCGAGTGCCATTCTCGTCATCGTGTTGTCTTCACGCACCACGACACCGATATCCACGCTGACTGCCAGCGGATCCCGCTCCATGCTCTTTATACCACAAAAAGCAATCACACTTATGATCGCCATAAGCAGGATTGCCTGTAACAACATGCGCGGAAACATACCTATTGTCTTTTTCATCTCAAGATACAGATACTGCACTCTCTGTCTCATGGGCTTTACGCTTTCCGGTCAGGTTCACCTGCGCTGATATCTGTGTACATGTCTAACAGACCCACTGTCTCCGAAGCGGGTCTGCCATACATATTGCAGCATTTATGGGAAACAGTCTTTTCCTGTTCCTCCTCATCATCGAAAGTGACACTCATCCGGCATACACCCTGCACGGATTCCGTGTCCAAATGCCTCATGATCTCCTCAATCATAGCGTCCTGACCTGTATCACTCATATCAAATATTTCTCCTTTTACCACAGCGTATCATCAAGCAAGTCGTATAGGTCATCGGATAAGAGTCCCAAATCACCGACAACTTTATTGATAATACCCCACCAGTCGGATTCAGTCATGTCAAAAAATGCCGTCTCCGCTTTCACTTTGGAAGTGACCGGCTTCGTCTGTGGTTCAATGATGACGTCTCCGGTAATCTTGAAAAGTTCTTCATCGTCCATGGTGAGTATCACCTTATCCAGGTCAATTTCCAGACTTTCTCCCTTTACGATGTCGTCTAATCCACCCTCGACGGTAAGTTCAATATCATCCCAGGCGTCTTTGAAGGAGAACGTCATATCAAATTCATCTTTCGCGGCATCACACTTCTCGACATATTTTATCTTACCTACTGTCTCTTTCCCTTCTGTCATTTTTAAATCCATATCAACCTGATAGGTACTATTCGCCAAGGTCTGCTGAACCTGCCAGATCACCTCTCTCGTCGTTCCGTCAAGACCGTTTACAGAGATTTTACCTTGAACCTTATCGGTACTTCTCTTCTCCCCGAGAAAAAAGAGTTCCCCTTCAAGTGATGCCCCGTCGTCCAGCATTTTGACCGGCTTCTCTAACACAATGCTCTCTATACGGTTCTTGCCGTTAATCTCAAACAGCAGGACTACATCGGAGGTAATCAGTTTCTTATACTCACCAAACACTTCTGTCAATACGCCCGTGTTTGGCTGACTGCTGTTATAACCGGTACCCAGAACTTCATCATAATATTTAATCAAATCTTTAAACAGGCGATCATACTCCTTTGCGGGGAATGTCACACGATACAGGCCCTTTTCGACCTTCTCAACTGCCATCGCGTCTACACAGGCATCAATATCATCCTCGAAACGCCCCCATGTTTTGGTCAAGTCTCTCCAATCCTTAATCGAAATCCGCTCATCCGCCCCGGAGAACAGATCAATGGAGTAATCCTCCGCATCAATCGGGAACATGTCTCCCCACATAGAGTTATTGTACTGGCTTATCACGTTCTCATTCTCGATATATATGTTTTCCAGATACAATTCCGGTATGGAAAAGCATACCGCCTCATCATCTGCATAAATATTTAAATGTGCCAATTCGACATTCATCATGCTGACAGCCGTATCCAGACTCAGCTCCTTTGCATGCATATCCTTATTGAAGTCCGTGTCAACGCCCAAAGTGAATCCGCCCTGTGGCGTAAGATTCAGCTTAGTCTCCACATGACTGCCGTCCTGCTGCATCATCTCCATGATATCATCCGCTCCGGCTTTTTCCAGCAGAGGATTTTGCAGCTCAATCATCTCCTCAGCAAGATTCTGCATGCCCTTCGTGATCTTATATAAAGGCGTACTCATGTAATATACCAGAATACCGCCCACTATGCCGACCACCGCTACGAACGCACATACAACTCCGATAATAACTTTGTTGGAGATACGCCTTTGTCCACGCGGTTTGTAAGGATGTACCACTTGACCGCCCAATCCGTTCAGCGGCTGATACATATCATTCGGCTGTTGATACGAACCGTCCTGCTGTTGATACGAATCGTTCTGCTGTTGATACGGATTATGCTGATACGGGTCGTTTATCTGCTGTACATTATTCTGCTGATACGAATCATTTGTCTGCTGCGTACCGTTCTGCTGTCCGTATGGATAATTGTTATTGTTCTGATTCATTCCATCCATGTCTGCTCCTCACTCTTTCTCTTATCCGATTGTCTCGTCCTGATTAAAACATCTTGACCAAATCCTCACCGCGCAAGTGATTGTCCGCCTGATTCAAAATACCGTCCCGCATAACATATATTTTAGTGCACAGTGACAATTCACTTTCCTCATGAGTCGTTATGACTACCGTGCCTCTGCGCTCCATGTATGTCAGCAGATATTTGCGTATATCCTCCTTGCAAGCCAGATCCAGTGCCGCACTCGGCTCATCCAGCAAAAGTATCGGAGGCATCCCCGCCATGGCGATTCCGATACTCACACGCTTCTTCATGCCGCCCGAAAGCTTACTCACCTGCTTGGTGCTGAATTCCTTGATCCCCAACAGACTTAAGAACCCTTGTTCCAACTCTTGCCGCAGCGTCTGTTTATCCGGATACCACAACCGCAGATTATCATACACGGTGAGTTCGGGAATAAGCGGATTCTCCTGCGGGACATAGCCCGTCATCCTGCGAATCACTTCCCTGTCACCGCGCATACCGCCTGTTCCGGTGCTGTTCCACGCCATCTGATCTCCGTAAATCACTGTTCCCGATTTCGGTTTCAACGTTCCAGCCAAAACTGACAGTAGTGTCGATTTCCCACAGCCGTTCGCCCCTACGATACCGATGCACTCGCCGGTCTGCGCCGTGAAGGATGTTCCCTTCAAAATCTGCCTCTTACCGTATGAACTTGTAATATCCGTCACTGTGATCATGTTCTCCATGTTCTTATGGTATCACAAATTATAGCAAAAGAAAACGCCTAAGCAGTTATTACTTAGACGTTTGAATCTTTTATATGGGAAGAATTGCTTGCAATTCTTCTAAACATGACTTAGATATACTTAGGCTGCGTTCTTTGCAGCCTTAGTATATCTTCATGTTTTTTATTTTGCTGCCGCAATCTCGGCCTTCAATGCCTCTGTCAGCTTGGGAACAATCTTGTTCAGATCGCCCACAACGCCGTAGTCAGCCACATCGAAGATCGGTGCATCCGCATCCTTGTTGATCGCGATGATGATATCAGACTCCTCCATACCTGCTACGTGCTGAATCGCACCGGAGATGCCGATTGCAAAGTAAACGTTGGGACGAACGGTCTTACCGGTCTGACCTACCTGCAAGTCTCTCGGTTTCCATCCTGCATCAACTACCGCACGGGAGCAGCTCACGGTACCGCCGATAACTGCTGCAAGATCCTCCAGAATCTTGAAGTTCTCAGGGCTTCCTACTCCACGACCGCCGGATACGAGAATCTTGGCATCCATGATATCCACTGTCTCCGAAACAGCTTTAACAATATCAAGAATCTCCACATATTTATTGTCCGGTGTGAATCCGGGATTGAACTCTTCCACAACTGCCTTAGCGCCCTTGATCGGGTCAATCTTCTGCATAACGCCCGCGCGAACCGTTGCCATCTGAGGACGGTTGTAAGGACATGCAATCGTTGCGATGGTGTTACCACCGAATGCAGGACGTGTCATAAGGAGCTGATTGTGCAGCTGCTCCTGTCCCGGAACTGCCTGCAGCGGGAAGTCACCGATCTCAAGAACGGTACAGTCCGCCGTCAGACCTGTCGCCACTCTTGCGGATACTCTCGGACCCAGGTCACGACCGATGGCTGTAGCGCCAACCAGCATGATCTCGGGTTTATACTTATTGATGACAGAAGAAAGCGCATGAGCGTAGGGCTCTGTTCTGTAATCTTTTAATTCGGGATCGTCAACTACGATCACCTTGTCCGCACCGTACTCAGCAAGCTGATCAGCCAGCCCTTTGATGCCGGAGCCTAATAAAACTGCTGTCACTTCCGTATTTAAATCTTTAGCGAGGTCTTTTGCTTTGCCAAGTAACTCGAATGCGATACTGCTGATTTCATTGTCTACCTGCTGCGCAAAGACGTATACTCCCTTGTATTCTTCTAAATTCATATTACATTCCTTTCTCTATA
>JAFLTD010000114.1 GCA_022510625.1 Lachnospiraceae bacterium | reverse complement strand
AAGTGATGTAGATCCAGTGGACATTCAGCGAGTTATTAAGATTAGCATACACCTGAGACGTGATCTCGTTCAACTGGTCCGTGCGCTCCTGATAGATACGCTGCTCTAAATAACGCATAAAATAGATACCGCTGGTCACAAGAAACAGCAGCAGACCGATACCCAGTATCGCCGGAAGTGTGATGTTCCATTTTTTTTCTTTAGGATTCATTCATGTTTACCTTTCCGCTTCTGCTAAACAGAGTTATATCTTAATATTATTATTATAACGTTCACCTGTCAACATTATGGGCGAGGTTTAGCTATTGTAAGCATAAAACATCTTATCAACTTCTCGTTTGTCTCCTTCTGTTGCTTTGATAAATGCTCCCGCATTTCTAACCCATACACCGCTTTTCGCTTTATCCGCTGTTTTGTCTTTGCAACGATATTTTTCATTTCCACTATTCACTTTAGCTGATATAAATGGTTGCAAAACATCATAATCGATTCTTCATGTCCTGTTTATACCGTGCTATAATAACAGAAATGTCTCCGGTGAAAGATATTTCAGGTTATATATAAAATGAGGATTGAAAAAGGATATGGAATATTTAGACGAATTTAAGAAGCGAATATCCCTAGTAGACGGAATGCTTGTTGAAACCGGTGGACAATTCGGCAAAAAATATTTACAGGATTATATAAGGGAATGCCTTAAAATAGCTCAAAAATATTATGAGGATACTAAAGATTTAAATAATTTGATTTTTATTGTTGATTTTTATATTACTCAATATGAAAAGGAAACTTCATGGAAATATTATCAATACGAAATGGAATTTTTAACTGCTCTTAAGGCAGCTATAGAAAAACTATAAATAGTGGGAAAGGTAAATAAGGATGAAAACAATCGCAATTATTGATGATGATGTACACATCGGAGATGTACTGTCTGAAATTTTAGAGAATGAAGGTTATGCTGTAACTCGAGCCTATTCCGGAACAGAAGCTCTCTATCTTCTTTCACAGAGCAAGCCGGACTTAATTCTTCTGGATTTAATGCTCCCCGGTCTTTCCGGCGAAGAAGTATTGCCGCATATCAAAAACATACCTGTTATAGTTCTAAGCGCCAAAGTTGATGTTCAGGACAAAGTAACCCTTTTACTTGGCGGCGCTGTTGATTATATTACGAAACCGTTCAGCACAGAGGAACTTCTTGCACGTATCACCGTTCAGCTTCGTAAAGCGGAGAAGACGGCTCATTCCACCGTACTGACCGCGGGCGATTTAACGCTGGATACCATATCCTTTGATGTGGCTTTCAGGGGACAATCCATCAAACTGACACGAACAGAATATGCTATTCTTAAACTGCTGATGGCAAATCCAAAACAGGCTATATCCAAAGGCGCTTTACTGGACCGCATCAGCTTAGATACCCCGGATTGCACAGAGCGTTCCCTAAAACAACATATCAGTAACCTCCGAAAGAAATTACAAGAGGCCACAGGCACAGACTATATTGAGACTGTGTGGGGCATCGGTTTCAAATTGAGAGAGCAAAATCTTGACTAAATCTTGACATTATCCCTGACCGCTTTCTTGACTTTTATCTTTTATACTATAGTCATTAAAGGAGGTACTATATTATGGATTATGTATTGACGACCAACAGCCTGAGTAAAAAATATAAGCATTTTCAGGCGTTAAATTCTCTTACTATGCACGTTCCTAAGGGAGCCATCTACGGCTTTGTCGGGAAAAACGGTGCTGGCAAGACAACGCTGATTCGCTTGATATGCGGATTGCAGAATCCCACGAACGGAGATTTTGAGTTATACGGTATCAAGAATACTGATCAGACAATCTCTAAATCACGCAGAAGAATGGGCGCGGTTGTAGAAACCCCGTCAATCTATCTGGATATGACAGCCGAGGATAATCTGAGACAGCAATGCCGTTTTCTTGGAGTGCCGAGTTTTGACAATGTGAAGGCTTTGCTTAAACTTGTAGGTCTTGAAAATACCGGAAAGAAAAAAGCAAAGAATTTTTCACTTGGTATGAAACAACGTTTAGGCATTGCCGTTGCACTCTGCGGGAATCCCGATTTTCTTATGCTGGACGAGCCGACCAACGGACTTGACCCACAGGGTATCATTGATATTCGCGAGTTAATTCTAAAGCTCAATCGTGAACAGCAGATCACCATTTTAATTTCAAGCCACATTCTTGACGAACTTTCAAAGCTTGCCACACATTATGGATTTATTGACAGCGGAAGAATCGTGTGTGAAATGAGTGCTCAGGAACTTGAAGCCGCCTGTCGCAAATGTGTACGCATGACTGTTACTGATATCAAGGCTCTGGCAAGAGTGCTGGATGGTATGAATATAGAATTTAATATACTTGACGACGCTACTGCTGATGTTTACGCAAAGCCGAATTTCACAAAGCTTGCCATGGCGCTTTCCAAAGAAAATTGTGAGGTTGTTTCTATGCAGGAACATGGCGAAAACTTGGAAAGTTTCTTTGTCAATCTGGTGGGAGGTGCAAACTATGATTAAACTGCTTCGTGGGGAATTTATCAGACTTTTCAAAAGTAAAATTTTCTGGTTAGGCACCATTTTTATGTTTTGCTCTGCCGCATTTACGATATACTCCCGATGGATGACTATGCAAAAGTTTCCTGATTACTATAGTTCACCTGACGGCATTCTGCTCAGCGGCTCTGAATTTATCGGCATTGTAATTGCAGTAGTTATGGGAATTTTTATTGGAACGGATTACAGCCATGGCACTATTCGCAACAAACTTGTTGTGGGACATTCACGTGTGAAAATGTACTTCTCCAATTTGATAATATGCATTGTTGCTTCACTGTTAATGTATTTCGCATGGCTTGTGGCAGTTGCCGGCGGGGCAGTATTGGGATTTACAAGAAACTTTGAGATGTCCGCAGGGAATATCGCGGCTGAAATTCTGATAAGCGTATTTGCAAGCTCTGCAATGTCGGCTGTGTTTCTGTTAATATCTATGCTTGTGACAAGCAGGTCGACAGGTGTCGTTACGGTTATGATACTGTCTCTGGTAATGTTTATTTCCGCTTTGATGATATCGGCACGACTTAACGAGTCGGAATACTTTGACGCATACGATTATGTTATCACCGATTCAGCGGGAAACACATTTGAAATACATGAGGATATGCAAAAGAATCCTTATTATCTTGAGGGTACAAAGCGCAAGATATATGAAATCTTATATGATGTGCTTCCCAACTGTCAAGTAAGACAGTTAGCGATTGGAGATGGGCTTACTGACAATATGAAATTTTTCCCGCTATACTCTGTTTCGATAATTATTGTTGCAACAGCGGCAGGAGTTTTGTTGTTTCGCAGGAAAGACTTGAAGTGAGTGTTGGTCTTCTCCCAAAAATTTGAGATAAAAGGAGTTTGTCATGGAGTTTTGGTTATGGATTACGATCGGCATTATGGCTGTGGTTATCATTGCTCTTATTTTGAAAAATCATATACTGAGAAAATCCGCAAAGGAGATCAAAGATACTTTTGCCGAAAAATTCATGACCGATACGAATACGCTGATTGACATTTCATGTGGTGACAGGCATATGCGCGACTTGGCAAATTCTATCAATCAGCAGCTCCAGAAACTTCACGAAGAAAGGCATCGTTTTCAGCAAGGGGATTTAGAACTCAAAAATGCTGTTACAAACATTTCACATGACCTGCGAACGCCGTTAACGGCTGCCTGTGCATATCTGGATTTACTCGAACAGGAAGAATTGAGCGATAAAGCCGGACATTATCTGTCACAGATTCGTAACCGAACAGAGGCACTTATAAATCTTACAGAAGAATTGTTCCGTTACAGCGTAGTAACTTCTACTCAGGAGCTTAAACCGGAGAACGTGAACGTAGTCAATGTTTTGGAGGATAGTTTACTTGCCTTCTATGGGATGATGCAGGAGCAAGATATTCAGCCCCAAATTGATTTGCCGGAGTCACCGGTCTTTCGTGAATTGGATATCAGCGCTTTAAACCGCATTTTTTCTAATATCATAAGCAACGCATTGAAATACACAGACGGAGATTTCTCGATTTGTATGAAAAGGGATGGCAGTATTGTATTCTCCAATACTGCCGAAAGTTTAAATCCTTTAATCGTTGGTAGACTTTTTGATCGTTTCTACACTGTAGAAGCAAGCCGCAACTCCACAGGTTTGGGATTATCCATTGCAAAATTATTGACAGAACGCATGGGAGGTCTAATTAAATCCGACTACATCAACGGAAAGCTGTCTATCACAGTGCAGTTCTAAAAGACAAAGCTTACGTTGCAGCCACCCACCATATGGGCTAAAAGAGATAATCCGTCCCTACTCCAACATAACCTCTTTCACGGATATCTTCCTGATCCTTTTTCCGTATCCGTACAGAATCATCTCATACAAAATGATAAATGAAATCAACACACAGATGCAGTTTAGCACTTTAAAATCATACGCTGGCACATCGTCAAAATCCGCGAAGACAATATTGATCATAATCTGCAGCAGCATATGCTGATATAGCGCGCCGATTACAAAACCGATATATGCGAACACACGGTATTTGCTCAAAACAGCTTTCCTGCATTCGGAAAAGCTGTAGCCCAGCACGCGCATCATAGCGATATTCTTCGTATTGCGCTTTACAACCGTTGTCAATGCCATCAAAAGGGTTATCCCGGCTAAGATGATACCGATGATAAAAATCATGACAACCATCAATCCTTCCGAAAACTCATTCATCCGACTCGACATCTGCACCATCGCCGAGTAGCAGAAAGCGCCGAATATCGCAAAGAAAACCAGTGCCTTTTCCCGAGGTTTCCCGCCGGACGATAATCTTTCTTTCAACAAATCTACGGTCGGTGTCTTCAATTTCAGATACGCATACACCACCGAAAGCACTCCGAAGAAAACTGTCGGAAGCATCACCATTGCCGCAGCAAGCTGGAGATGGAAAGTGATATTCACCGTAGGAAAAATGCCCTCCCCTAATTGTGTTTCATAGAAAGTTGGCATCATCAGGAATGCGCCTACAAATCCGAGTGTCGTTCCCGCAAAAACACTGAGGGCGAATGTCCAAAATTGAAGTGCAATTCGCCACTCGGAATATCCGAGAGCCTTCATGATGCCCAGCTCTTTCTTATGCGTATCGATATGATTCTTAATATAAAAGAGCAGCATAATCATAGACGTCACTAGCAGGCTCCCGCCGCTCACACCGCTTACAACCTTCCCTGTCATGACCTGCGCATCATACAGGATACGTGCCTGCGGTTCAGCAATCTCGTCTTTGATTCCTGCAAAATCCATATTGTAATTGAGAAACAATGTGCAGACGAAGACCGCACAAAATGTTACGATAGAAATACTCGCCAGCCGAATACCGTTTTTTCTTCCGATCATTTTCTAAATCCCCTCTACCACTCAATCTCATACGCACCCTTAGGTGTATTGTTCTGCCTGATGTCAACGATATTTCCGCTGTTCATATGAATGACCGTGTTCGCCATCTCCGCAATATGGTCATTGTGCGTCACCATGATTACCGTAAAATGATATTCCTCCCGCAGTTTGGAAATATAGTCTAATATTTGTCTGCCGGTAGCCTCATCTAATGCACCTGTAGGTTCGTCTAAGAAAAGTACCTTCGGTTTCTTGGAAAGTGCTCTCGCCACCGCTACCCTCTGCTGTTCGCCGCCAGAAAGTTCACCGGGAAGCTTGTTCAGCTTTTCTCCCAGCCCCACGGCATCTATCATGTCCCGATACTCTTTATTGCCTGCCAGATCGGCACCCAGCTTCACATTTTTATCCACGGATAAATTGGGCAGCAGATAATACTGCTGAAAAATGAATCCCACATTGTCTCTGCGAAATCTTGTCAGAGCCTCTTCAGACAAAAGCTCAATATCCTGATCGTCATAAAAAACCTGCCCGTCGTCTGCTTTTTCCAAGCCTGACATAACTTGAAGCAGCGTTGATTTGCCCGATCCGGATGCCCCTAAGATAACGACATAGTCTTCGTCCTGAATCGTCAAAGAAATCCCTTTCAAAACCGGAACGATGTTTTCCTTACTTCCGTATGATTTTGTAATCTGCTCCATTCGTATCATATCCGTCAAATCCCTTTCGTGCTGTCTATTCTTCCGCTTTTCTTGCTGCTTACCGGACCAAAGTGACTTCATAATAATTCTGAAATCTATTCTACGATTTGCTTTTCAGTAACCCGATAAAGATTTCGGTGAGCTGCCTCTCTATCTCCTCCGGTGTAAAATCATACATTCCGGTAGCACACAGCGTGGCAATCCCGTGGCTGTAAATCCACAAATGCTCGTAAAGCCACTTTGCATCTTCCCTTTTCAGATGATAGTAATCTTCCACCGAACGCAGGATGGCATCATAACTATCCTCAATCAACAACAGTATCTCCTCAATGTTGTCTACCGGTCTCTGCTCGCTCATAAATAACAGATGGAAAAGTTTTTCTTCCTCGATGGCGAACTGAATATAAGCCAAACCAACACCCCGGAATGCGGGTGTCTCGGAAAGTCCCCTCTCCACATATTGCCGGTAAATCTCTCTGGCGCCTTTTCGCACCTCATTAAGCACCTCATCCATATTCTGAAATACAGTAAAAATCGGTCTGGCGGAACTGCCGAGCGCTCTGCCCAGCTCTCGTGCCGTCACCGCTTCGATTCCTTGCGTTCTGGCAATCTCGAGCGCGGCTTTTACGATTTCTTCTCTGCTGAATTTAGCTTTGGGCGGCATACACTTTTCCTTTCTAAAACATATGTTTTATTACATCTGTTTTAGAATAGCATATACCGCCCAAACTGTCAAATGATAAATATTCAATTTTAGCTGTTCCATTACTATCCCGTTATCCAATGTTTACTTTTTGCTCCCAGTACGCCTGGAAAGCCATCTTGGTATAAACATTGTCTGTCACTGCTCCAAATTCCCGAATGGAATGCATTGCCAGAATCGGTATTCCCATATCCACTGTGGGAATCGTAGTCCGACTGGATAACGCCGGACCGATTGTAGATCCGCCTACAATATCATTTCTGTTCACGTATTTCTGACAGGGAACCCCCGCTTGCTCACAGGCCTCCATAAAATAGGCAGCACTGAATGCCGTCGTCGCATACCTTTGTGATGCGGAATACTTAATCACAGGACCTCCGCCCAAAACGGGACGATTTTCCGGATCGTGCTTGTCGCTGTAATTCGGATGAACCGCATGCGCCGTATCGGCGGAAATCGATGTCGAATTTGCAATCGCTCGAAAACAAGCATCATCTGTCAAACCTAAGTTTTTACAGATTCGGTCCAGTGTGTGCATCAAAAGCCCGGAGTGTGCACCCTGCGCAGTGGCGCTCCCCACCTCCTCGTTATCGAAGGCTGCAAACACTTTGTATGGATGTCCACTGTCCGCCGATTCCACCAACGCCGCCAAGCCTGCATACACCATGGCAAGGTCATCAATGCGTGACGCGGAAACAAATTCTTCGTCCTTACCAGTTAAAATACCTTTTTGGTATTCATACAAATACAATTCATAATCAAGAATATCCGCTTTCTCAATGCCGGCTTCTGTCTGAATCAGGTTTAACAAATAGTCACCCTTTTCCACATCGTCTTCCCGCATGCACAGCAGCGGGAAAATATCTTTTTGCTTATTGTAGGAGAGCCCTTTGTCCTTTTCATCCCTCTGAAAATGGACGCAGAGATTGGGAAGCATAAAAACCGGTTTATCAATCTTAATCAGCCTTGTTTTCAGCTCATTATTCTCCTTCACGATCACTCGTCCCGCCACGGCAAGAGGCCTGTCAAACCATGTGCTCAAAATAGGCCCGCCATAGATCTCCACATTAACCTTAACGTAGCCATCCGGCGTGACCGTACACGGTCCCGGCTTAATCTTGAAACTCGGAGAATCCGTGTGTGCTCCTATGATACGGAACCCTTCACTTGACAAATCTCCGTCTCCAACGGTAAAAGCAATAATACCCGACTGATTTTTGGTAACAAAATACTTGCCGCTCTTTTGCAGTGACCACTCATCTGTTTCTTTCAATTCCTGAAAATTATTTGCTCTGAGAAATGCTGCCGCATTTTCCACAGCATGATAAGCGGTGGGACTTTCGTTTAAATATTGTAATAAATCCTCTGAAAACTTCTGTTGTTGAATCTTGTCCATTTTTTTATTCCTCCTGTAAAAAGAATATATATCCATATACATCTAATCTTATATCATCCAAATTGTAAGTATTATAGTATTAGCGTATGGGAAATTTTTAGACAAAATAAAAATGCCCAGAACCGGAATCGAACCAGTGACACGAGGATTTTCAGTCCTCTGCT
>JAFLTD010000113.1 GCA_022510625.1 Lachnospiraceae bacterium | reverse complement strand
ATGTTTTAACAGAATTGCTGGACGGAGTGAGGATACGCAGTATCAAAGCGGATTCTGTCGGCAATCTCTGGCTGTGTACCTATAGTTCCGAGAGTGATTATGGTCTGATCTGCTATCATGGAGACGGTACTTATCAAATTTTTAACGAGGAGTCGGGAATGGTCTCCGGCAAGATCCGTACATTGACAGAATTGTCAGACGGAACGATTGCCGTCGCGAGCAGCGGCGGCGTGAACCTGATCAAGGACGGTAAAGTGATAGCCACCTATGATGCAAATGACGGCATCAGCAACACGGAAATATTGAGTATTGCCGAGGGCGAGAATGGAAGCCTCTATTTTGGCAGCGACGGCGGAGGGCTCTATATATTAAAAGATGGCGTTCTGAAGTGCCTGGGACTGGAGGATGGTTTGAAATCTCAGGTCATCATGCAGCTGCATAAGGATCCGCAGAGAGATGTATATTGGATTCTTACCGGCAATTCCATTGCCTATATGAAGGATGAGAAAATACATACCCTGTCCAATTTTCCATACTCCAATAACTTTGATATGCAGTTCGATAATCAGGGCGGTATCTGGATTTTAAGCAGCAACGGTATCTATTTTGTCAACGGCGATAACCTGTTTTCGGATGAAGAACTGGTGTATTCTTTCTATGATATCCGCAGTGGCTTGCCAAGTATTGCAACGGCCAACTCCAGAAATTACATTTCGCCCGACGGAACATTGTATATTGCAGGGGGTTCCGGCGTGAGCAGTATCAATATCAACACGGCCAGAGCAGGTAAGAATGACGCTAAGTTAGTTGTCCCGTTTATTACAATAGACGATGAGGAAGTTTATGTAAGAATAGGCGATACAATCACCATTCCCTCCGATTGCAAACGTGTTACGATTCACGCCTATGCAATGACATATGCACATGACCCTCAGGTGAGTTACTATATGGAGGGCTTTGACGACAAGCCGATAGTCGTTGCCAAACATGATATGCATCCGATAAGTTATACGCGTCCACACAGCGGTGAGTATGTTTTCCATATGTCGATTATCGATGTTATGACCGGAGAGGAAGTAAATTCCCTTGCCGTAAAGATCGTAGTGGAAAAGGCATTATACGAACAGGCATGGTTCTGGTTGCTTGTGTTGGCAGCGCTCACTCTGGTGATATTATTTGTTGTTCAGGTTTATATTCGCAATAAAACGGCAAAACTGATCGAAAAAGAGGAGAAAGACAGAACTTTCATCAGAGAGTTAATTCAGGTGTTTACCAAAAGTATTGACGTAAAAGATAAGTATACCAACGGTCACTCCTTCCGTGTAGCGGAATATACCAAAATGATAGCGGAAAGAGCGGGATTTAGTAAGGACGAAGTTGAGAATTTCTATAATATCGGTCTGATGCACGATATAGGAAAAATTACCGTGCCGGATGAAATTCTGAACAAACCGGGCAGGCTTACGGATGAAGAGTTTGCAATCATGAAACAGCATGCCTCTAACGGATATGAAATCTTGAAAGAGGTTGAGATCATGCCGGAACTTGCTTTGGGTGCAGGATTCCATCACGAAAAGGTGGACGGCACAGGATATCCTTCCGGAAAGACAGAAGATGAGATTCCGACTGTGGCGCAGATTATTGCTGTGGCGGATACTTTTGACGCCATGCATTCCACAAGACCATACCGCAAACAGATGAAAATGGAGGATATCATAGCGGAGCTAAAACGGGTGGCGGGAACCCAGTTGAGCGAGAAATATGTACAGGTGTTGCTGACGTTGATTGAAGAAGGAGAGATTGAATAGTATTGTAAATAAACTAGTGTAAAACAAGGAGAAAAATGTATATGGATAACTTTACTTTTTACTCACCGACCTTTTTTGCTTTTGGAAAAGATCGTGAAAATGAGACCGGCAGCTTAGTAAAACGTTTTGGCGGAAGCAAAGTACTCATTGTTTACGGCGGCGGCAGTGTTATTCGCTCCGGATTGATGGACCGTGTGAAGACATCGCTGGAAAAAGAGTCTGTTGAGTACGTTCTTCTGGGCGGTGTCAAGCCGAATCCAAGAAGCGGTCCGGTATATGAGGGTATTGAACTGTGCAAAAAAGAAAATGTAGATTTTGTTCTGGCTGTCGGCGGCGGCAGCGTCATTGATACATCCAAAGCAATTGCTGCAGGTGTTGTTTATGACGGTGATTTTTGGGATTTTTATTGTGGCAAGTACATTGAGAATGCGCTTCCGATCGGTACGATTCTTACGATAGCTGCGGCAGGCAGTGAAGGCAGCCCGGATTCCGTTATTACCCATGAGAACGGTATGCTCAAACGCGGAGCGAGCGGTGATGCCATTCGTCCCCGATTCAGTATTTTAAATCCCGCCTTAACACAGACTCTGCCCGCTTATCAGACCGCTTGCGGTATAACGGACATTATGGCGCATTTGTATGAACGTTATCTGACCAATACGACCGAGGTCGAGGTGACGGACAGAATGATTGAAGCGTTGATGCTGACATTGATACACGAAGGCCCTCGTGTGATTGAAGATCCCGATAATTACGAGGCACGCGCCAATATTATGTGGGCAGGTATGATGGCACATAATAATGCTTGCGGTGTGGGTCGCAGCCAGGACTGGAACAGCCATAATATCGAACATGAGTTGTCCGCGCTGTATGATTGTGCGCATGGCGCGGGACTTGCCGTGACGATGCCCGCGGTATTTACTTATGTCTGTCAGCATGATGTAATGCGTTTTGTACAGGTAGCAGTCCGTGTTTGGGGCTGCCAGATGGATTATTTTCATCCGGAAGTGACTGCCAAAGCGGGTATAGAAGCATTACGCAATTTCTTGATTTCAATCGGCATGCCGAAAAATTTTGCGGAGCTGGGTGCTAAAGAGAGTGATATTCCCTATCTGGTTGACACCCTTTGTAACGGTAATGGTCGCGGAGGATCTATCAGCGGTTTTGTCACACTTAATGAAGAGGATTGCAAGAAAATCTATCAACTGATGGTATAAAGCTAAATATGTTATTTGTATATATAGACAAATTATAATAGGGTATAACAAATGAATGTGTAGAATACAAGACTGATATGGGGCAGAACTTGTATTACGAGGGGGATAAGAATGAGCACAAGCAAGTATCTGACAGCGCTTGAAAGCGCTATATGTAAATTATATCAGCTTCCTACGCCTGATTCTAAGCAAATTTGCGAAGCTATGGCTGAGCTTTGCTATGTTCTGAGATTGGGGAAAGTCGAAGTTATAATATACGAAAACGAAGCTGCGGAGCATTCCGGATTATCTGAAATACACAGCTTTTATGACAGTGGAAAAACCTGTAAAAGCGTTGGTATAAGTAAACGAATTACTGTCGTAGACGAAAAGGTCATAGTCTATAATATCTACCCCATGGAAGGGGAAGAAGAGTGGACGGAAGAAGAGCGAAACAGGATCAATGTATTTATCGCTGTATTAAGTACGTACAGCGGAAAATCCAGACTGGTTAATTTGGCCCATCATCTGACTTTCTATGACAGCGATTTTAATATGTATAATTTAAGACAATTTATGAAGTGTGCGCAGATTCTGTGCAGAGCAGGAAGGATAGACCAATTTACTGCCGTCCGATTTAATCTGAAACATTTTTCCGTTGTAAATCAGAATATTGGTCGTGAAAGAGGAACCCTCGTAATGAAAAAGTTTGTAGGCTTTATCAATGATCTTCTTGATGACAAAGATGAGCTGATTTGCAGGGTGGGCGGAGACAACTTCTTGACGCTTATAAAGAGTGACAAGCTTCAATCTGTTCTTGATGTACTAAGCGGTACGGGTGTTGTTTACGATGAAATCCAGGATGAACGTATATTTATTTCTGCAACTGTAGGAGTATACGTCATCAAGGATATTGACAGGGGTGCTCCTCCGACAGATATCATGGACCGTGTCAGTTTGGCTTATCACATTGCAAAAAATATTTCGCAGACAGATATTGTGTATTTCAATAATGATCTTCTTGCAAGAAGCAAACATAATAATGAGATTTCCGCAAGCTTCCCGAAAGCTCTTGAGGAGAGGGAATTTCTTGTGTACTACCAGCCAAAGGTTGCTATCGACGGCAGACATATTGCGGGTGCAGAGGCCCTGTGCCGCTGGATGCATAACGGTCGGATGGTATCACCCGGAGAATTTATCCCCATTCTTGAACAGGGACTTGATATATGCAAACTCGATTTCTATATGCTCGACGCTGTTTGCAAGGATATCAGAAGATGGCTCGACAGCGGCATGAATATTGTGCGCATATCGGTCAATCTTTCTCGCCGACATCTTACGGATATAGATCTTCTAAAACATATTATCGAGATTGTTGACAGAAATAATGTTCCGCATAAGTACATAGAAATAGAGCTTACCGAGACAACAACCGACGTCGAATTCAAAGACCTGAAGCGTACGATCGGAGGTCTTCAGCAGGCAGGTTTTTCCACTTCTGTGGATGACTTCGGCATCGGCTACTCTTCCCTTAATCTCATCAAGGAGATGCCTTGGAATGTTTTAAAGCTGGATAAGAGCCTTTTGCCTGATGAAGGCGACGAAAGTCCCATTCAAAACGGAGTAATGTTCAAATATATCGTTGCTATGGCTCGGGAAATGGGACTCGAGTGTATTGCCGAGGGCGTTGAAACAATAGAACAGGTTCGGCTCCTTGCGGATAATAATTGTAATCTTGCACAAGGCTTCTACTTTGACAAGCCTCTTCCCGTAGAGGAATTTGAAACAAGACTCGAAAAAAGTTATGTTTACGACCGTTGAATGATATTGAATCAATTCAACCATGATAATTTGTATTTAAAGTATGAGCACCCCGGAGATCACTCTCCGGGGTCATTTCATGCCGACATCTGCCAAATAGACATAAAAACTATTATTATGTATAATAAATAGAATAGAGTATTTCCAAACCTATTTTGGCGGAGTAAAAAATGAGAGAGAAAAAAATCAAACTGAGTCAAACCATTTATGTAATTATAATAGTGATGCTGGTTGGAATAGTAGCGTTGAATATTGTGCTGATGTATAATATAACCTTGGATCAGACCGAAGAAATCGGCAGGATGCGAATACAGAATATCGCAGCCGGTTTCGAGGAATCTTTAGCGCGGGCGGAGAGTACCTTTGATCGTGTCAGCAGCGATTTTGAGGAATTGCTTTTGGAAGGTACCACGGAAGAGGAGATACGACTTTTTTTGTCGGAACAGAGAAGTATGGAATATGAATTGTCCGATGGGCGATGTCTGAACGTATTCTGCGCAGTAGACGGTGTGGTGATGATCTCGGATATGGATACCCCAGAGGACTATGTGCTACAGGAGCGGTCATGGTATCGTGCGCTTATGACCAAGAAAAAGGGCGAGGTCTATATCTCTCCTGCCTACGATGATGCTTTTACTGACAATATGTGTTTCACCATGGCAAGAATGCTGGACGATGGGAGTTCTGTGATAGGAATCGACTATAGTGTGTCGGAGATACAATCGTATGTGGCACAGATGAGCAGCGATGGTTACGGCGATGCCATGATTATAGACGAAAATGAGACTATCGTGGGTTATACCAATCCAAATATGATTGGCAAGAATCTTTCCACTGAGCTTCCCCAATATCGCGACGCCTTCCTGCAGGCTTCTGCGGCGGATGCGGATAATTTTGTGCTGCATAACGGTATCGGGACACAGTCATATACCATTTTCTGCAGCAGAACGGAAAACGGTTGGTATATGATGTGCAGCGTCAGTAACTGGGAGCTTTACCGGAAGAGCTATTTACATTTTTTGCGTAATTCCTTAATATCAGTACTCTTTATCATTGCTATTACTGTGTTATATTTCATGGGACAGAAGAGCAGGCGAAATGATGGCAATCATGAGATACAGATACCAAAGAGGAAGATAGAGCTTACGGAAAAGGAGCAGAGAAGATATCAGATAGGTATTACGATGATCCTTTCGGTCACTGCGATTATTGTCATCATTTACACCGTTAATACGACCATCAACGCGAATATCTCAAATATGGAGGAGGAGCTGCGGGAATATAGTGACAAGGTGGGAGAATGGGTACTGGAGCAGAAGAGCATTTTGGATATGCTTGACAGCGTAATTGACGCAGATCCTGAGCTATTGAATAACTATGATGAAACAATGAAATATCTTGAAGACATCGCAAAGTATTTTCCCGATATGGGCATCGTCTACATTGCAAATCCGGATTTTGCCCACGGTCATTCCATCGTGGCGAATAATGGCTGGACGCCGGCGGAGGACTATATAGTTGAAGAGCGCCCCTGGTATATTGGTGCGATGACATCCCGGGAGTTCAATATCTCGGAACCTTTTTTCGATGTGAGGACGGGCGAATACTGTATTACCTTTTCAAAGGTGATAGAATCGGATATAGGAGAGTTTTATGGCGTTTTGGGCATAAATTTTTACATGAATACGCTGAGAGATATCCTGGACGAGAGCCACGGGGAATCCGGATACGCATTTCTGGTAAAAGAGAACGGTACGATGATTGGCCACATTAATCCGGAATACCGTGTGGAGTACGTTCAGTCCCATGATATATCAGCGAACGTACACGACCTGCCGTATGATAAGCTGTACAGCCAATCAGGACTGGTCACAATTAAGGACTACGATGGAAAATATAAGGTGTGCCTGACCATGGACGAGGAAGTGTCAGGCGATCGTATTATCATGGTCAGAGACTGGTGGGAGATATACGGTGGCGCCATACAATACACGATTTTGTTCATAGTGTTGTTAGGGGGATGTATTCTGGTTGTGAACCGGGTTATTTCCAATATGATACATTGGCAGCGAAACGCCAATGAGGAACTGAAGAAGGCGGCGGAATCTGCGATTCAGGGGGAACAGGCAAAATCGCGCTTCCTCTCCAATATGTCACATGAGATCCGCACTCCCATCAACGCCATCTTAGGTATGAATGAAATGATCCTGAGAGAGTATAAAGATCCCCAGCTGCTGACCTATTCGGGAAATATCCGGAATTCAGGTAAGATGTTACTTACGTTGGTCAACGATATTCTGGATATGACGAAAATCGAGTCGGGTAAGATGGAACTCATCCCCACAGAGTATAAAACGGCTGATTTGTTACTGAATCTGTGGAATGTTATTTATTTGAGAGCTAAGGATAAAAATCTGACGTTATCCTTTACGTTGGATGAAACGATACCCGGCACTCTTTATGGGGACGATGTAAGGATAAAGCAGATCGTCACAAACCTGCTCACCAATGCGGTGAAATATACACACAAGGGCGGCGTGAAGCTTCATGCGGCCTATGAAATGCAGGGTGAGGATATGATAACTCTTATTATATCCGTCAATGACACAGGTATCGGTATCAGGGAAGAGGATATGGGAAAGCTTTTTGAGAATTTCCAGAGGCTTGACGAGAATAAGAACAGAAATATAGAAGGCACGGGTCTTGGAATGAGCATTACCATGATGCTGCTAAAGATGATGGACGGCGACATAGATGTAGAAAGCGTATATCAGGAGGGTTCCACTTTTACCGTTCGGATTCCTCAGAAGGTGATAGATAATGAGCCGGCAGGTGACTTTGAGTCCATCCGTAACAGGCATCCCCTGACCGATGCCAAACACTATGGAAGTTTTGAAGCTCCTGAAGCAAATATACTGGTCGTGGATGATAATCCTTTAAACCTGGTAGTGTTTACCTCATTCCTTAAAGTGACAAAAATGAGTATTGTCACGGCGGAATCAGGAAAGAAATGTCTTGAACTGGTGAAGGATAGGCCCTTCCATATCATTTTTATGGATCATATGATGCCGGAGATGGATGGAGTCGAAACTTTTCACGAGATACAAAAACTAAAAGGGTCTCCCAACGAAAAAACACCGGTTATTGCGTTGACTGCAAATGCGGTTGCCGGAGCAAAGGAATACTTTCTGGAGGAAGGATTTACCGATTTCCTCTCAAAGCCCCTTGACAGCGGCAAGCTGGAGCAGATGATCGTTACATACTTGCCGGAAGAATTGATACACGAAAAGGAAGATGAAGTTGGAGAAAACATAGCTGAGGAAAGCGGGAATGAAAGTGGTGCGGGCACGGAGAGCGGCGGCATAGATTACAGCCGCTATCAGGAGTATGGCATTGACATAGAGGATGGTATTGCCAAGATGGCAGGCAATTGGAAGCTTTATCTGGATATGATTGAAATGTTTATCGACCGTAAGTGGAGGCAGGATCAATTAAAGCAGTTTCTCACAGAACAAAATGCCGAGGACTATCGTATACTGGTGCATGCTCTGAAGGGAGATGCCAAGATGCTTGGAATCGCAAGGCTGGGGGATTTGGCATATGAGCATGAAAAGCAGAGTGATGCCGGAAATCTGGCATATGTGGAGGA
>JAFLTD010000112.1 GCA_022510625.1 Lachnospiraceae bacterium | reverse complement strand
CTAAGGGTGTAGGTCGCTTGCGCGGCGCGAGGGTTCAAATCCCTCCTTCTCCGTTCATCTACCAAATCCTGCATTTTCTAAAGTGAGAACTTGTTGCAATATCAAGAATTTGCGTGTACAATAAATATTGATCCTGAATATGATGTGTAATGCATATATGAGAGATATTTCGATTGGTTTGTACAGGAGGTAGGATATGTTTTTATTGTTGGCAGGCGGTTTGGTTGTTGTAATTATTCCCGTTGTGATTGCGGTGGTATCTTCTGTTGTTTCTGCAATCGCGGCATCTCAGGATATCGGTGAAGACTAATAACGGATACAGATGTATAGATAGTTGTCCGACATATTTTGATTTATGGGACGGTGAAAAGGATTCTTTTCCCTGTCCTTATTTTATTTCGTCATATTGAAAAACATCAGAAAATTGTCTATAATAGAATTCAGCGGGGATGTCGTCAGAGAGAAGACGCATATACTCTAAAGGATAACTAGTTTAAGATGGAGGAAAGATATGAGATTAGTTACACGTTCGGATTTTGATGGACTTGCATGTGGGGCACTGTTGAAGGAAGCAGGCATTATCGATCATTGGAAATTTGCACATCCCAAGGATTTACAGGATGGATTGGTAGAGATTACGGAGGACGATTGTCTTGCCAATGTCCCTTATGTGGAGGGATGTGGGTTATGGTTTGATCATCATTCCAGTGAGCACGAAAGATTGCAGCTTGAGGGTAAATATAAAGGTGAGAGTCGTATTACACCTTCCTGCGCCAGAATCATCTATGAGTACTACGGCGGAAGAGAGAGATTTCCGCAGTTTGACGATATGATGGAGGCGGTTGATAAAGTTGACTCGGGAAATCTTACCATTGATGAGATTCAGAATCCTCAAGGGTGGATTTTAGTCGGTTACCTGATGGATCCCAGAACGGGACTCGGACGTTTCCGCAACTTTACGATTTCCAACTATCAGCTCATGGAGAAGCTGATTGATGCATGCCGTACCATGACAACTGCCGAGATTTTGGAGTTGTCTGACGTCAAAGAGCGCATCGAAGTATACAATGAACAGACTGAGAAATTCAAAGAGATGGTTACGGCACATACAGAGGTCAGAGGCAATGTCATCATCAGCGATTTAAGAGGAGTGGATCCTATCTATACCGGTAACCGTTTCATGATTTACAGCATGTATCCTGAGCAGAATATTTCCGCATGGATTGTTAACGGCAAGGGTGGTCAGGGCTGTTCCGCAGCAGTCGGTTACAGTATCTTAAACAAGACCAGCGATGTCAATGTGGGCAGTTTGATGCTGAAATATGGCGGCGGCGGCCACAAGAAAGTCGGTACATGCCAGTTTTCCGATGAGAATATGGCTACGGAGCTTCCGAAGATGTTAGATGAACTTTGCACATTGGCTAACAGCTGATTGCAAGTTAGGCCCGGTACGGGGACGATCAATAGTGTGACAGGATAAACGGGGATATGCACTATGACTTTTGATTTGAAGAAGGATGGTAAAAGAATTGTTATTATCTGTCTGGCATCATTCATCATGGCAGTTAATATCAGGACTTTTGTCAGCACCGGAGGCTTGTATCCCGGAGGGGCAACCGGACTGACGATACTGATACAGAGTATTTTTCTAAGGTTTTTCAATATATCTGTTTCGTATACGGTTGTCAACCTGCTGTTGAATGTTATACCTATTTACATCGGGTTCAGATTTATTGGCAAGAAGTTCACGCTGTACTCCTGCCTCATGATTATTCTCACAGGTATCTTGACGGATATCATACCCGAAACTGCTGTCACCTATGATATTCTGCTGATCAGCATCTTCGGCGGAATTATCAACGGCTTTGTGGTCAGTGTGTGTCTGTCCATGAATGCGACGACAGGAGGAACAGATTTTATCTCCATCTTCTTGTCTGAGAAAAAGGGCGTGGATGCATGGAACTTTATTCTGGCCTTTAATATCATTATTATTATGATAGCGGGCATACTATTTGGGTTTGATAAGGCACTGTATTCCATTATTTATCAATATACATCTACTCAGATGCTGCATATGCTTTATACCAGATATCAGAAACAGACACTCTTTATTGTGACTAACAATGCGGAGGCGGTCTGTGAGGCAATCAACACGGTAAGCATGCATGGGGCGACGATCATGAGTGGCGAAGGGTCCTATGAACATGAGAAGAGAAAGGTCGTCTATTCCGTAGTATCCAAAGAGGAGAGTAAAGAAGTAATCAATGCCGTAAAAGAGGCGGATAAGGGTGCGTTTGTAAACGCTATCAGAACCGAGGAACTATCCGGAAGATTTTATTACAGACCCAATGAATAACAGATGAATAGAATAAGGAAAGGGAGTAGGCAGGTTTGGTCCACTCCCTTTTTGATTTGTCAAATATGACCTATATGGTGGCGTCGCCGGAACAGGAGCGCCGTCGCAATGCCGAGCAGTAGAATTATTATAGAGATTCCGAGTAAAAGGAAAGAAGCGCCGGTAAAATGGTTGTTTGCAGGATTATGCCCCTGCATATCGGGCGGTGACAATCCGTTGAAGGGATTCAATGCTTCAACGGCCATGGGTTCGTTCGACATCATTCTTTCTTCGTGCTGCCGGTCGGTACGGGTGAAGCGTCCAGCCCGGTCACCCGGCCTATCTCCGAAAGGACCTGCATTATCCGAGTCGGGGAAGCCTTCTTGGCGTCCCGGCATACCGCCGCCCCTCATGTTTCCCATGGAACCCATGTCCGACACGGAAAGTGCGGAGGCATCCACCAGCGTGGAAGAATCCTGTGTCTGTTCTTCCGAAGTGGAAGGAATCGTTCCGCCAAGCTGACCATTCACGCTTTCAGCGCGCAGCAAACAGAATTCCTTTAAGGTGGATACACCCTTCTCAAATTCTTCATACTTACAGAATTTCGTCGGATCACTTTCCACATAGGGGGCAATCATTGAGCTCATACTGTCCATTAAGTCCGTGAAATAGCCGCTGTCAAAGCACTGTGTGATGAATTCGGCAAAATACTGATGGTACAGATCCGTATATTCATCACTGCTGAATATCCACGCAAGCATCGGTCTGGAATCGATTGTTCCTCCGGATACGGGGGTATCGATGGGATAATTAACCAGATTGGTTGTATCGGACCGTGACTCAAAGCCGCCGAAAGCCAGATTATAATCCCATGGAATCATGGAAAGCTGTCCGTCATTCTCGTACAGATAGTAGTTGTGGATCATGTTTCCGGTGTAGCTGTCGAAATTCAGTACAAAATTGTGTACCACAAAGTAGCGGATTACTTCATCCAGATTGACAACATTTTCAATGTCTTCCGCATTATTTAATTTCTTTAATGATTCAATCAGCCGTGCTTTATCCGCATCGGATAAATTTGTCTTGGCACTCTCAAATATATTGGCATAACTGTCGAACTCATCGTCGGTATAAATGAGAGATACATCATTTGCGGAGGCAAAAGGTCCGTTTTGTCTTTTTTCGCCAAAATCAAAATTCTCTATGTCAAAGTCGCGTCCGTTTCCGCGTCCGCCGCCCATGTCCATGCTGTCCGGCTTATAGAGTTGACCATAATCGCTGCCGTAACTGCGCTGTAAAAATGATTCCTCAACACCTTCCACCGCCAGGTACAATCCCCAGTCATCACCGTTTACGGTAATATAACTGTAGCTGCACAGCGGCGCGTCGGCACCGAATTCCCGCATGAGCTGATAAGTGAGGAAATCCTTCATATAAGTATTATCCTGGATGATATTATTCAGGCATAACTTGTCGAGCCCATAATAGCTTCCCCCGTCATCGTAGTGGTCAAATTCAATCTTAAAGCTGTATCGGTTATTTCCGTAAGCTTCTACAGATGTAAGGGAAGTATTGCCCTTTGCGCGGATTGCTGTGTGCCGATATGCTTCACCGTCAATGGTGACCGTACAGTCGGCGTATTCCTCGTCGGAACATTGTTCAATAAAAGAATCCCAGTCATCCATTACAATATCAATCGTATGAACCGTAGAGGTATTGAATAATCTCGAGGCATAGCCTACGGCAGCGTTAACCGTTTGGATTCCCAGACTGCCGGCGTTCATACAAAGAACAGTCAGGATCAAAGCGACAGCCAGGACAGCACAGCAAATTTTGTCAATATATTTACTGGTAGACATACAAGTCCTCCTTTGCCATATAGTGCGTAGCCCTTAGCCCATGTAATCGCCGTTGTAGCTTACTAACACAGCATTATTGACGCCCTCCATGTCCGCGAGTGTGTTAATAAAATCTGTGTTGTCGTCTTTCATGCGGATTTCCGTATTCAATTCAATGGAGCCTTTACGCACAGTCTTGCTTTTGACGACAAGATGACTTACCTGCTGTTCCAGATAGTCAATGGCTTTCTGCTCACTGTTTCGGTCTGTACAGTCGATTACGACAATATACGGATTAACATGGGATTTCCGGTTCACGAAAATCAGCAGGAAAATACCGATCAACACGCTGCCGATCACCGCCAGCGGAATCAAACCTGCAGCGAGAACGATTCCCACTGCAATCGACCAGAACAGGAAAGCAATATCCAACGGTTCCTTGATCGCGGTCCGGAATCGAACGATAGATAACGCACCGACCATACCGAGGGAGAGAACGACATTGGAAGTTACGGCAAGAATCACCAAGGTTGTGATCATGGTAAGCGCTACCAAGGTTACTCCAAAACTGGATGAATACATAACACCGGAAAAAGTCTTTTTATAAACAAGGAAGATAAACATGCCGAGTGCAAAGGCAAGTATCATCGCCAGCATCATATCGAGGATGCTCACACTCGTAACGTTTTCCAGAAAGCTTGATTTAAAGATATCATTAAAAGTCATAATTTTTCTCCGTTTCTTTTTGTTTTCTATCCGTATATACGGCATGCCGCATATTTAGAAAAGGCGCAGGGATGACGACTGCCAAGCTGTATAGCATCCCGGATAATGTCCGGCAGATAGGAATCCCATTTTACCTCGAGAATAATGGGAGCATCACCGGCGGGGATTGTGACGCATTCCGGATTCAGAAAATCGGTACACAAAAGCCCGGTTCGGATGTTGTAATCCAACGTTATTCTGACATTGCCCGCAGCAAATATGTAGGGTTCCCGCGTATAATCCACGATTGTTTTGGGACGAAGCTGCTGGGTTGTCATCTTGAAGTACAACTCGTTGATCAGAGGGTCTTCTTTGTGCGCCATCCATGTGTAATCCCCATCCAAGATTGCCTGCGCATTTTCTTTTGTTAGGACGGCGCTTTCTTTTGTTCCCAATCCGCCAAGCTTACTTTTCTTTTCCAAGTGAATCAATGAAGTGTCTCCGTTATAGTAGCGGAGGCGAAATTTCTCGCGTCTGTCCACGCCATCCAGTTTTTCGCGGAGAGCCTTGTCCGACAGATTGTCAAAGTAAAGGCTTCGTATGTTGTACGCTCCGTTTACCGTGTGTTTATCGATTTGTGCCACAGCCCGTAAACGTTGACGTATCGTGAGCATATCGGATAAGTTGATTTCATGTTTCCATTCGTGCCGGTAATCCATGCGATTTCTGTCTCCCTTTCTATTTGGTGTAATGAGCATGCTGACATACAACATGGAAAATTATATAAAGTGTTTAAGGAGAAATTGTGTTATAAATAAGAAAATTGTGTGTCCTTGCAGGATGATATTATCAGAACACAATCAGTACCCGAAGACCTCAACCGCTTTTTGCATTCTCTGAATGACCTCTACACCGAACGGACAATTGCGCACGCATCTTCCGCAGGCGACGCAATCCGACGCATGATGTTCGAGCAGCTTATAGTGATCCGCCACGGTTTCGGGAACTTCCCCCTGGGCCAATGCCAGATTCAAATATTTATTGATATCCGCGACATTGATTCCTGCGTTGCAAGGTGCACAGTGCCCGCAATACATACAGTTGCCATGGAATTGGAACTTGTCCATACGGGACAGGACTAAGGAATAATCCCGGTCTTCTCTGGACGCGTCATAATAAGAGACAGCTTTTTCGATCTCGGCAATGCTGTGGCATCCTGCCATGACCGACACTACGGCTGGTCTTGTCAGGCAGTATTCTATACACTGATACTCATTGAAAGCAACGCCGAAAGGCGAAAGCTTTTCGTTAAGCATATCGCCGCCGCCAAATGCTTTCATGACGTCGATGGCGACATTTTCACGCTCGCACAATTCATAGAGAGCTTTCCGCTCAGGGTCCATACCGATTCGCCCGTCCTGATAATTCTTCGGGTCCCACAAGTCATTGCAGTCTTCGCTGGCAGGCTGCATATCATAGGCGGCATTGACGGAGAACATCAGTACATCGATCAGACCTGTCTCAACCGCCTTGCGTGCCACGATCGGATTGTGTGAGCTTAGACCGATGGCGCGGATTTTCCCCGACGCTTTCAACTCTTTACAGTATTCTATGATCTCACCACCATATACTTCTGCAAAATCGCTTTCGCCATCCACATAGTGAATCATACCGATATCCAGATAGTCTGTTCCGAGACGTTGTAGCTGATCCTCCAGTCCCGCTCTAACCTTATTAAAATCTCTGGTGCGCAAGTATTGTCCGTTTTCCCAAATAGAGCAGATATGCCCCTGCAAGACAATCCGGTCTCTTTTGCCGGCAATCGCCGCACCCATGTAATCGCGGAATTCAGGGTTGGAAGTATACATATCGATAAAATTGATTCCCAATTCCATGGCCCGATCCAGCATGGCCTTAAACTCATCGGGCGATTTGCCGATAAAGCCTTCGCACCCCAGAGCAATTTCACTCACCTTCAAGTTATTGCATCGTTTTAATTCTCGGTATTTCATGTGTAACCTCCTTAATGCATAATTATCTATTCAATAATAATGGGTTTATCACATAAAAGCAAGGTAAGACAGGTATCTTGACAAAGCATGTCAACTCACCGTATAATGTCATAAAATTTTGCCAAGAATGAGTTCGTAACTATATAAATTGCGACATGTTTTGTGGGGGAGAAGATGAAAAAAACAGGACGAATGATATCTTTCTTATTAAGAGCAGCCATGTTGGCTGGAGGTGTTTTACTGACAGGTCTTCTGCTTCTGGCAGTGGCATATATGCTGCCGACCGGGAGGATGAAAAGTCATATTGCCGAGTCCGATGAAGTATTTAATTATGAGGGAATTTATCCTCAACTCATGTATGGCGTAAAAAGCAGCCAGCTCGATAATTACACAGATGGACTCATGTATGCCACAGCAATTCACCCCGGTAGCGGAAATGTGCTTAGGGATGCGATGTACAATGCACGATATGAATATGAAGACACCAATATGGTGCAGGCACTTAATGATTATGCAAATGATGTGTCAGTTAAAGAATCACTGCGATATGAGCTGGGATACGCCCGCTACTGGCACGGTTATCTCATTATTCTTAAACCATTGTTACTCTTTTTGAATGTCGGTGAGATTAGAATGCTGAATCTGATTATGCAGACACTATTTCTATCAGTTCTTTTATATTTGATTATCCAAAAATACGGAGCTCCATATGCAGTCCCCGTGATCATGACGGTATTGCTGCTGAATCCGGTTGCACTACCACTGTCGCTTCAGTTTTCCTGGGTTTACCATATTAGTTTGTTGGGCAGTATCCTTATTCTCTACATGAAGCAGGTGCCCGAAGATAATATCTATTTGTTCCTATTTATAGTACTGGGGATGTTGACCAGTTATTTTGACTTGCTGACATATCCGCTGATGACCTTGGGACTGCCTTTGGTATTATTTCTGCCGAAATGCATGACATTGAGTCCGGTGAAAAGAATTTTGAGAACGGCCGCCACCTGCATTCTTTGGTTTGGCGGATATGCAGCTATGTGGATCGGAAAATGGATTTTTGCATTTATCTTTGGACATATCAATCTGTTACAAGAACTCTCTTATAAGATATCGGAGCGTACCTCTATGAGAGGATATTCGGAAGAGCGTATCACGTTATTGGCAACAATTGCAAAGGTGTTAAAGGTTGCTCTAAATAAACCTTATGTACTTATTTTTATTTCTCTGTTCATCGGGTATTTTATTTGGATCGCATACCAGAGAAATAAGGGCGGCAAGGAGCGGAAGAATGATATTAAGGATATTTTACTGTATATTCTGCCCTACGTATTTATTGCAATTTTACCGTTCATGTGGTTTGGTTTTTTTGCAAACCACACTTACATTCATTATTGGTTTGCTTATCGGGAACTGGGTGTGACCGTGGTCGCGATAGGGACAATGGCGTTGGAACTGATGTTGGGGTACAATGACGTTGGAACTGACTTATTGACAAACAGCAAAAACAGATGATAAAATAAAAGTCCACCGTCTGACAAAGTGCAAGGTAAAATAAATATTCAAAAAAATATAAAAAACTCTTGACGGTTTGCGGCGGTTGTGATAGCATACTAACGTTGCGTGTTTGATAAATTACAAGCATACAACACAGGAACCTTGACAAATAAACAGTAATGCAACCCTGAAAAGATTCCTAAAAGTAAATT